>JANLWM010000235.1:0-5433 GCA_031364525.1 Chloroflexota bacterium
GAGCTCGAGTCGATCCTCGGCAACCCGCGCAAGATCCTGTTCCTCATCAAACAGGACATGGACGAGCTCGCGGCGAAGTACGGGGATGAACGCCGCACGAAGATCCTCGACGACCTCAACCGTGAGCTGACCGATCAGGACCTCGTCGCCGACGAGGATGTCGTCATCTCGCTGTCCACCCGCAACTACGTGAAGCGCATGCCGCTCTCCACGTACAAGGCCCAGCACCGTGGCGGCCGCGGGGTCATCGGCATGTCGACGCGTGACGAAGATGATGTGGATCACCTGGTGGTGGCGCGCAACCACGACCGGCTCCATGTCTTCACCGACCGCGGCCGCGTGTTCGCGATCAAGGTCTTCGAGGTGCCCGACGCGAGCCGCACCGCGAAGGGCACGCCGATCCAGAACATCCTCGAGGCGATGCAGACCGGCGAGCGCGTGTCCGCGCTCATCGCGATCCGCGACGGCGCGACGGCTCCGTACCTCGTGATGGCGACGCGCAAGGGCTTCGTGAAGAAGACGCCGCTCTCCGAGTACGGCAACGTCCGGCGCGCGGGCCTGATCGCCATCGAGCTCCGTACGGACGACCAGCTCGCCTGGGTCGCCGGTGCCGGAGACAAGGACCGCATCGTGCTGGCGACGAAGAAGGGCAAGGCCGTTACGTTCAAGGCGACCGACGCGCGGCCGATGGGCCGACAGACCCAGGGGGTCACCGGCATCCGGCTCGCGAAGGGTGACGAGGTCATCGGCATGGGCGTGGTCTCCGCCCGCACCGAGGTGCTCTCTGTAACGGAGAACGGCTACGGCAAGCGGACCGAGGTCGATGACTTCCCGACGCACAACCGCGGCGGGCAGGGGGTGATCCTCGCGTCGGTGACGGCGAAGACCGGCAACGTCGCGGCGATCCAGGTCATCGATGAGAAGAGCGAGGAGATCCTGCTGATCTCGACGAACGGCGTCGTGATCCGCGTGCCGATCGACCAGATCCGCGTGCTCGGCCGCGCGACCCAGGGCGTGAAGGTGATGGCCACCGGTGAGGCGAAGATCGCGTCGATCGCCACGTTCGCGACCACGCGCCCGTCGCAGCCGGCCCTTGGACCGACGACCGCCTAGGCCCGGCGAACTGTCCGCGAGGCGTACGTTCTTCCGTGTAACGGGCGGAGACAGTACGAAAGCGCCACCAAAACCCGTTGCGCCCTCCCCGCTCGCCCCGTTACGGTCCATGACAGGGACGCTTTCGTGGCCTGGGCGAGCACTTTGAGGAGAGGGACGCAGGGATTTGATCCGCTTGGATGACGTCAGCAAGCGCTACCCCAACGGGACCGCTGCGCTGCAGGACGTTGACCTGCGCATCGATCAGGGGGATTTCGCCTTCCTGGTGGGCTCCTCGGGTGCGGGCAAGTCGACCCTCATCCGCCTGCTGATCCGCGAGGAGCTCCCGACGACCGGCCACGTGATCGTCGATGGCAAGGATGTCGCGCTCCTTCGTCGCTCGCAGATCCCGCACCTGCGCAGACTCGTCGGCGTCGTGTTCCAGGACTTCAAGCTCCTCCCCACGAAGACGGTCGCCGAGAACATCGCGTTCGCGCTCCTGGTGACCGGTCACACCGGCCAGGCCGTGAACGAAGAGACCGAGCGCACGCTCGCGCTCGTCGGACTCACGCACCGTCGGGGGCACTTCCCCCGGGAGCTCTCGGGCGGCGAACAGCAGCGCGTCGCGATCGCGCGGGCGCTGGTGAAGCGCCCGCGGGTGCTGATCGCGGACGAGCCGACCGGCAACCTCGACCCGGTCACGAGCTGGGAGATCATCAAGCTGCTCACGCGCGTGCAAGAGCTGGGCACGACGCTCGTCATGGCGACCCACAACGCGGAGATCGTCAACGCGCTGCGGCGGCGGGTGATCCACCTTGACCACGGATCCGTCGTGCGCGATGAGCGCGAAGGGCTGTACGCGGCATGAGGCGCGTCGGATACGTCCTGGGCGCGGCCTGGCAGGGCTTTTGGCGCAATCCGGCCATGAGCGTCGCGGCCACGCTGACCGTCGCGCTCATGCTCCTCCTGTTCGCGTTCTTCATCGTCACCGATCAGGGACTGCAGGCGGCGGTGACCGCGCTCGAATCCAAGGTCGAGCTCGTCCTGTACCTCGATGACGGCGCCCGGCCCTCCGACGTGCTCGCCCTGAAGGCGCGTGTCGAGAAGGACCCCGCTGTGTCCCGCGTGGACTACGTGACGAAACAGCAGGCCCTCGAGCGGCTCACGTCGCTCGCGTCGCGGAAGGACGACTTCTCGCTCGTCGATATCGGTGTGAACCCGCTCCCGTCGTCCCTCGAGATCAAGCTCGCGAACGCGCAGGACACTCCGCGGCTCGCCACATCGCTCAAGGACGAGCTCGGGCGCGGGGTGGTCACGGACGTCATCGACAATCCGACCGTCGTCGAGAAGCTCCTCACGATCACGCGGGTACTGTCGATCGGCGGCATCGCGGTCCTCGCGATGATGCTGTTCGTGGCGCTGTTCGTGATCGTCAATACGATCCGCATCGCGGTCCACGCTCGCCGCGACGAGATCGAGATCATGCAGCTGGTCGGCGCCACCGACTGGTTCGTGAGCTGGCCATTCATCATCGAGGGCATGCTGGTCGGGGTGTTCGGGGCGATCGTCGCTCTCGCGGTGCTGGTCGCCGCGTCCGGCCCGGTCACGAGCGCGATGATCGGATTCCTGGACATCCTCCCGGTCTCATTGGGGAGCAATTTCGTGCTTCAGCTCGCGGTCGGCGTGCTCGCCTTCGCCGTGATCGTCGGGGGCGCCGGCGCGTCATTCTCGGTGCGCAGCCAGCTCTCCCGAGGAGTCCGGGCTTGACCCGGCAGGGCGACCTCTGCGACGATGGCGCCCGTATGGGAACTCCCCGGACACGCCGGGGAGGTGGGAATCGGAGCGCGTGGCTTCGCACGACTGTCGTCGTGCTGGCAGGCCTTGCCCTGTTCCTTGGTCAGATGGTCCCCGCTTCCGCAGACGATCCCGTCGGGGCTGCGCTCAAGCGGAAACAGGAGCTCGAGCGCGCCGTCGCGATCTCCCGCCAGAACACCGAGCGATACCGTCAGGCCGCCGACCAATTCCAGGCGGCCGTGCGCAACGCGGACGCCATCATCGGCGACCTCCAGTCCAAGGCGGACGCGGCCGGCTCGCAGGCCGAACAGCTGGGCTACGAGATCCAGATCGCGGAGGAGCAGCTCCAGCTCGTCAGCTTCCAGCTGAATGAGACGAAGGCGCTCTCGGCGTCGCTCGGAGCGCAGGTCGATGCCGCCGGCCGTCAGCTCCTGCAACGGCAGGACCTCTACGCCAAGCACCTCCGGACCACGTACCGGCAGGCCCAGGTCAGCCCGCTCGAGATGCTCCTGTCATCGACGTCGCTCACCGAGTTCGCGAGCCGCGTGCAGGCGATGGTGATCATCAATCGCCAGGATCAGCAGCTCGCGAACGAGATCCGCTCCATCCGGGATGAGACGGCCGCGAAGGTCTCGCTCAACGACGAAAAGGTCGCGGAGATGGCCGGCCTGCAAGAGCAGATCACGAACCAGCGGGCCGCCCTCGCGACCCAGAAGGCCCGCTACGACCAGCTCATCCGTGACGCGCAGACCGCGATCTCCGGGACGTCGGACGTCTTGAACCAGGCCGCCGCGAACCGCAACGCCCAGCTCAACGCCGCAGCGCGGCAGAGCAAGGAGACGGCGAACCTCAACAAGCTCCTCCAGGACGCCGAGGCCCAATACGAGCAGCTGGCGGCGCTCGCGGCCGCCCGGTCAGGTCTGGGCGCGTACACCGGGGGAAAGCTGCCGCTCTGGCCGCTCCGCGGCGCGCTCACCTCGCCGTTCGGCGCGCGTTGGGGCGGCTTCCACAATGGCCTCGATATCGCAGCGCCGATGTACACGCCGATCGTCGCTGCCGCCGCCGGCCGGGTCACCACCGTCGGGAAGCCGTACCTCGCCTACGGTGATACCGCGACCGTTGTGATCATCGCGCATGGCAACAACTTCTCGACCCTCTACGGCCACCTCGACGATCGGGTGCACCCTCCGATCGTGCAGGTCGGCCAGACCGTGAGTGCCGGCCAGGTCATCGCGTACGAAGGGATGACCGGTTGGACCACCGGCCCGCACCTGCACTTCATGACGATCCTGAACGGCCGCGCCACCGATCCCCGCCCGTATTTGCCTTAGCTAAGCGTCTCGGCCTGCGCCGACCTGCGGTCGGCTCCGGCGTCGACACGTGCTCAAGGCTGATGGAACTCCTCGTCGCGCTGGCGATCTTTGCGCTGATTTCGGTTGCGGGGGTGACGTTGCTGCGTTCGGGAAGCGATACCCAGATAGCGGTCAAGAACCGGCTCGAAGCGCTGGCGCGCAGCAACCGGCTGGCCAATGCTCTAGAAAGCGACCTCGCTCAGGCCATTGCCCGTCCAGTTCGGGACTCAACAGGGCAGCCACTACCCGCCTTTATCGAAAGCGATGACGCAACACCCGGCACCTTGTTCGGTTTTGTCCGTGGTGGTTGGTCCAATTTCGACGAAGCACCGCGCGCCGGGCTCCAACGAGTGGCCTATGTGCTTGACGGCAAGGCATTGAAGCGCATCGACTGGCCGATGCTCGACGGCGCAACTTCGGGCGAGGCGGCGACGTTGCTCGACGATGTCAGCGCCGCCGACGTCCGCTTTCGCGACAACGCAGGCGAATGGCGGAGCGATTGGACTGCCACTGATGCCAACGCGCTGCCACGCGCCATCGAATTGCGGCTGACAATCGGTGGTAAACCCGAACAACGGATGCTGTTCCTCGTCGGCGCGCAATCACGTCCCAAATCACAAGCGGTGGACGAACGCTGATGGCGCCCAAGCCATCCGAGCGCGGCGCGGCGTTGCTGTCGGTGCTACTGATGGTAGCCGTTCTTGCGGTCATTGCCGCTACGACGCTGGACCGGCTGTCGTTGTCATCGAAGCTTTCGGGAAATGGCAATACGCTCGCGCAAGCCCGCATGTTCAGCTACGCTGCAGAGAATATCGCTGCCGCACGCATCGAGGACCTTGTTGCGCGCGATGCCGCGCAGACGACGCTCGCGGGCGGCTGGCTGGGCAGCGAACAGATTCTGCCCATCCCGATTGGTCGAGCGACCGCCAAAGTGCGCGACGCGAGCAATTGCTTTAATCTCAACAGCCTCGTGACCGACAATGAAGGCCGGTACCAGGCCAGTGCCACCGGGCAGGAGCAAATGACTTCGCTCATGGTTGTGCTCGGCATCAACGAGAATAGCGCGCGCCCAATCGCCGCGGCCGCCGCGGACTGGGCCGACAGCGACGTGACGCCGCTTCCAGGCGGTGCCGAGGACGACGCCTATCGCGGCGGCGCCAAACCATTTCTCGCCGCCAACCGGCTGTACGCGCAT
>JANLWM010000265.1:0-2882 GCA_031364525.1 Chloroflexota bacterium
GAACTGATCGCGATGATCAGCGCGATCCCGACCATGAGCGTGATCACGCGAGACCTGCCCATTGCGCGCCACCTTCCTTTCGTTCGCATTTTGCGACATCGGTCGCGGTTTCGCTTGCTTGAGACGCAACCACCATGCCAAACGGGCAAGGGGCTGAAAGACAGGTTGTCTGGGAGCTCCGGGTGGATCGCGGGGCCGCCCCGTCGTCAGTGCGTCGCGATCTTCTCTACCTGATCTGCGATCCAGCGGATCGTGTCATCGATGACGGCTGCCCCGCCCGGCTCGTTGTGCGTCTCATGATGGAGACCCGGGTAGACGCGACGTGTGATGTTCGCTCGCCCCTCCAGGGATCGGCTCGCCCACTCGGGCACGATCGGGTCGTCGGCGCCATGCAGCACGTAGGTCGGAACGGGGAGCGGTCCGCCGCGGGCGAGCACCGCTTGCACGCGAGCCTGCTCTCTGAAGAGCGCGAGCCCGAGCCGTGCCGTGGTCCGCGGGACGCGGATCGGATCAGCAAGATAGGCCGCCTCGACGGCCGGATCGCTCGAGAGCCCACCCTTCGGAAAAGTGTTCGCGACGGCGAATCGCGGGACGACGCTCGAGAGCACGGCCGCGAGCGTCCGTTTCCACCCGGGGACGATCGCATCGATCGCCGGAGCTGAAAGCACGATCAGGTCCGGGAGCGGGCGGGGCGGATCCGCGAGCGCGTATCCCAGAACGGTGAGACCGCCCATCGAGTGGCCATAGAGCACGACCGGCAGGCCGCGGCTCGCGGCGCGCACAGCGGCGAGCCGGTCCTCGACATCGTCGTGGTACTGCGACCAGCGATCGACGTATGCGCGATTGCCACCGGAGCTCCCGAAGCCGCGCTGGTCGAACGCGTGGGTCGTGATCCCGGCGTTCGCGAACCGCGACGCTACCTGCGGATATCGGCCGGCGTGCTCGGCGATCCCATGCACCAGCAGCAGGTGCGCCCGCGGTTCGCCGACTGCCGGCCATTCGTACGTGCGGAGGTGGAGCCGGTCGCGTGTCAGCGCGTCGCCGCTGGAGCCGCCTGTCGATCGGAAGCCGGTCATGCGACGAGTGTGAGCGCTGTCCTGCTGGCGCGCCGGGAGGCTGCGCGACGGCTATAACAAGCGACGTGGATCGATGGCGGAGGCATCGGAGCGCCGCGCTGTTCGCAGCCCTCGTCCTGGCCACTGCGGTGGTCTATCTCGCGATCGATCCGCCGCCGGTGCACTCCGCGAATGTGTTCTGGAGCAAGTCTCTCGTCGAACGGGCGAACACGCTCATCTTCGCGTCGTCCCACTTCGGGCAGGTGCTCGACTACCTCGTGCTCCAGGCCGGACGGGCCACGATCGGATTCCCGTTCACCCCGGTCCGCGCGATGGCGGTCGTCACGTACGGCGCGGGACTGCTCTATCTCGCATCCTTGGCGCTCTTCGCATCCACGCTCGGACGGGAGCGTCGTGTGCCGATGTTCGTGCTCGGGGCCGTATCGCCCGTCACAGTGTTCCTTCACGGCGACGCAGCACTCGGCGCACTTCCGGCGCCGTTCGCGCTGCTCGCGCTGACCCTGTTCCGGATCTGGAGCGGGCACCCTGACCGATCCCGGCTTGCGATCCCGGCGCTCGTCGCCGGGATCGGCGCGGCCCTGCATGGGGCCGCCTTGATCCTGTTGCCCGGCGTCGTGGCGCTCCAGATCGCGGCCGATCAGGCGCGTTCGTTCGGCGCGATGGCACGTAGTGCGATCACCGGTAGTGCGGCCTTCTTCGGACCGAGCGGCGCCCTGCTGATCTTCTACGTGCTTGCGTTCAAGAACGTGACGATCATCCCCGGGGACGCGAACGGCGGCACGGCCGGCGGGCAGGTGCAGGAATTCATCCTGCCTTTCCAGAGCATTCAGGCGATCGGCGGATTCAGGGCGTACGCGTTCTTCTCGTGGACACACCTCACCGACGTGCTGACCACGCTCGCCATGGGTGTGCCTGCGCTCGCGTCCGTTATCACTCTGGGTGCGCTGCGCCCGCGCACGATGCTCGGGAGCATCAAGCGGCGCGCGCCGGAGTGGGCCTTTGGCGCCATGGGGGTGGTGCTGGTGATCACCTTCTATCCGGGGATCGGGATCATCGCCGACCAGTACTTTCTTGTGCCGGAGCTCGCCATGCTCCAGATCCTTTCGCTCGGGCTCGTCGTCGAGCTTGGACGAACGTGGTGGCGGTGGGCCTTCGTGCCGCTGCTCGCCACGACGCTCGCGGCGACGGTCATCGATTGGCAGATGTACTGGGCCGGCGCGATCTAGCCGACCAGATCCTTAGTTCCCGGTCCAGGCCTCGGTCGTGGTCGCACCGGCGAGACCCGGCGTCGTGAACGAGACCCGGCAGGCGGAATACGCGCTCGGGCTTGCGAGCACGAACGTCGCGCGGCCCCTGGCGACGGTCACCGAGGCGTCCGTTCCCGACGCGCTGCCGGTGCCGGCGGCGATGTTGACGCCGCCTCGCGCGCCGCCTGAGCACGTCGCCGGATCCAGGGTCGCCGTCACCACGCGCGTGCTGTCCGCGCTGATCCGATTGCCGTTGATGTCCTGCACGTCGACGACGACGACCGTGCAGCTCGGGTTGTCATTGCCACCGCTTGCGACCCCGAAGACCGTGCACGCGCCCGTGACCGATGCCGGATGCGTGCTCGCGGCACCTGCGACGATGCCGAGCTTGTTGGCCGGACCGATGATCTTCGTCGTGAGCTGGGCCACCGCTCCGGTCGCGGGAATGTTGGTCGTGGTCACCTCGATGGAGCAGATCCCGGGGAACGTGGTGCTCGTGACCACGAACTGGCCGCTCTCACCCACGATCGTCGCCAACGACTGGTCGGGGGCGAGGAAC
>JANLWM010000350.1:0-6924 GCA_031364525.1 Chloroflexota bacterium
CAGCCGCTCTCGCCGACGATGCAGAGGGCTTCGCCGGCCGTGATGGCGAGTGAGACCCGGTCGACGCCCGTGATCGTCCCGCCCGGGACCTTGAACGTGCGGCTCACGCCGTCAAGCTCGATCAGCGGAGTGGCTATCACCCCGCCACCTTTTCGGCCACGGCGAGCTCGGCCGTCCCGATCTTGTCGGCGACCACCTGCCAGCGGATGCACCGCGCGTCATGCGCGGGCGTGTCGACGGGTACCAGGTCGGGCTCTCGCTCGAGGCAGGCGTCGATCACGAATGGACAGCGGGGCGCATACGTGCAGCCCGGCGGGAGGCGGATGAGGTCCGGCGGCGATCCTGGGATCGACTCGACCGCACCCATCGCGCCAGAGACCTTTGGCACCGCGCGGAGGAGTCCGACCGAGTACGGATGCCGTGGCCGGTAAAAGAGATCATTCACCGTCGCCCGCTCGACCACCGTCCCCGCGTACATCGTGATCATGCGGTCGGCGAGCTCGGCTGCGATCGAGAGGTCGTGCGAGATGAAGATCATCGAGAACCCCAGCTTCTTCTTGAGGTCGGCGAGGAGATCGATGATCGAACGCTGGGTGAGGATGTCGAGCGCCGTCGTCGGCTCATCGAGGATGATGAGCTGCGGCTCCAGCAGCAGGCTGAGCGCGATGAGCACCCGTTGTTTCGTGCCGCCCGAGAGCTCGTGCGGATAGGCGCGGAGCACGCGCCTGGGGTCGAGCCGGACGAGGTCGAGGAGCTCCTCGGCCCGGGCGTGGATCTTCTTCGCGTCCCTTATCCCATGGGCCTTTGCGGTGTCGCCGAACTGCTCCCAGATGTTGATGACCGGGTTGAACGAGTTGAGCGCCGCCTGGAAGACCATCGCGCACTCGCTCCACCGGAACTGCCGGAGCTCATCGTCGCGCATGGTGCGGATGTCGACGGTCTCCCGCGCATTCGTGTACAGGATCTGACCCTTCGTGATCCGCGCGGAGCGCGGCGACAGCCGGATGAGGCTGATCGCGAGCGTCGTCTTGCCTGAGCCGCTCTCGCCGATGACCGCGACCGTCTCGCCCTTCTCGATGTCGAACGAGACATCGCGGACGGCGTGGACCGGTCCACGGCGGGTGCGGTAGTCGATGGAGAGGTCACGGACGGACAGGATGGGCGTCATGCGGAGCGCAGGCGTGGGTTGAAGATGTCTTCGAGGGCGTTCACGAAGAGCACGAGTGACAGCTGCAGCAGCACGATCGCCAGGATCGGGCTGAACACGAACCAGAACGCATCCTTGAAATAGAAGGCTCCCTGGGTGTTCGCGAAGTACAGCATCAGGGCCCAATTCTTCCCGCCGAACGGCACGAGCCCGAGGATGATGAGGGCGACCTGAGCGTAGATCGCACCGGTCATCGCAAGCACGAAGTGGATCACGATGTAGCTGCGCATGTTCGGCAGGATCTCGCGGAACACGATGTGCCCGAGCCCCAGGTCCAATGACCGCGCGGCCTCCACGTAGTCCCGCTCTTTCAGGGTGAGGACCTGGGCCCGCACCTGCCGCATCAGACCGGCCCAACCGAGGCTCGAGAGGATCAGCGCGAGCGCGAGAAAGTTCGTCGGCCGTGCGAGCGCCGAGATCACGATGAGCACGATGAGGGTCGGCACCGTCAACACGACGTCCGCGAAACCGACGAGCACACTGTCGAGCTTTCCCCCCACGATGCCGGAGACCGCGCCGAGGGTCGTCGCGATGAGCGTCGTCAGGAAGGCGGTGATGATCGCGACGCTGATGATCTCCTTGCCGCCCTGCACGATCTGATTCAGGACATCCCGGCCGGCGTTGTCCGTTCCAAGGAAGTGCTCCGCTGTCGGTGTCTGGTAGATCGCATTGATGTCGCCTGACTCCTGATTCGGGACGAAGATCGGAACGACGAACGCGAGCAGCAGAAAGAAGATGATCCCAACGAACCCGATCAGGCCGCTCGGCCGCTTTGCCAGCAGGCGCAGGAATTCGAGCGCCGCTTCGACCTGGCGCGGAAGGGTCGGGTCCGACCGGCGCGGGACCGTGGCGACCGTCACGATCCGGTCGCGCCCCCGGCGCGTCCGATCCGCGGATCGAGCCGGCTGTAGAGGACGTCAGCGAGCAGGTTCGCGATGACCACCGCCAAGGTGACCATCAGGAGGATCCCCTGCATCACCGGATAGTCACGCTGGAGGATCGCGTCCCGAAGCCGCAGACCGACACCCTGGTAGACGAAGTACTGCTCGATGAGGATCGACCCGCCGATCGCGAGGCCGGCGGCGATCGCAAGCTGCGTCACGAGTGGCAGCACCGCGTTCCGTCCGACGTAGGCGGTCATGATCCGGCCATCGGACAAGCCGCGAGCGCGCGCCGCGTTGACGTAGTCCTCTTCCAGGGCGTTCACGGTCGCGCTCTTCATCCCAAGGATCCAGTGTCCGATGGTCGCGAGGAAATACACGCTGATCGGCAGCGCCGCGTGGAACAGCACGTCCCCGATGAACTGCGGCGTGAACCCGACGGCGATCCCCGCGCTCGTTGCTCCGCGCATCGAGGTGATCGGCAGCCAGCGGAGCTCCACGCCGAGAACGATGACGATGAGGAGCGCGATGAAGTACTGGGGGACGGCGCTGATGATCGAGCCACCGAGCGACAGGATGTGGTCGATCGGCTTGTTCCGGTTGTAAGCGGCGAGGAGTCCCAAGAAGACACCGCTGGTGAAGCTGAGCAGAAGGCCCATGCCGACCGAAAAGAGGGTCCACGGCAGCACCGCGAGCACGATGGCCATCACCGGCGTGCCCTGCGAGACGAACGAGTGACCGATATCGCCATGGGCGAGGTTGGCGAGGAACGACACGTACTGCTCCGGGAGCGGTCGCTCCAGATCGATGCTGAACAAGCTCGCCGCCTGTGCGCGCGCCTCGGCGTAGCTCATGAGACCGTCCTTCGTGAGCTCGTCGATCTTGATGTCGATCGGATTGCCCGGCATCAGCCGGATCAGGAAGAAGGTGATGCTCGTCGTGATGAACACCGTGATGAACGCCTTGAGGACCGCCTGAACGATCGGGTGCCGCCATTGCCCGAGGAGCCGGCGCGCCCGCGCTGACGACGGTGTCGTCGGGAACTGCTGCGCCACGAGCTTTGCGTCCGCGGGGGTCGTGCTCACGCAGGCATCCTACGTCCCGTCGTCACCGTCGCCACCATCGCTCGCGCGGCGCCAGGCCGAGCGCGGTGCGCGCCGCACCCGCGAGCGCGAGGGATCCGGTGACGCACACGAGACCCGTCGGACCCGCGCGCCGCCGTGCCAGCGCGATCGCGTTCCCGACGTCCGGAGCGACCTGCACGGGGTGCGTGATCACACGCGCGGCCTGCCGGCCGACCACGTTCGGCTCGGCGGCGCGCGGGTCGTCCGAGCGGGTCGCCACGATCCCCCAGGCCAGGCCGGCCAACGGGAGCAGCACGGCGCGCGCGTCCTTGTCGCGGTTCAGCCCGACGACCAGGACGAGCCGTCGCCCTCGACGTTCGGCGCGGAGCGCGCGCGCGAGGGCCGCAGCCGATCCGTCGTTGTGCGCGCCGTCGATGATGACCTCGGGGCGACGACCCACCCGCTCGAACCGTCCGGGCCACACGACGCTGCGCAGGCCGGCGGTGTAGGCGGCCTCCGGGATCGCGAGCCCCGCGGACGCGAGGGCGCGCGCCGCCGCGACAGCAAGGGCGGCGTTCTCGCGCTGATGCTCGCCCGCCAGCCCCAGGTCGGCAGATGGGGCCGTGGGGCGCACGAACTCGATGTCGGCCCCCATCAGCCGGCACGCCCGGCGGATCGCGGCGAGGGCCGCCGGCCGTTGAGATGCGACGATCGCCGGCCTGCCCCGACGGACGATGCCTGCCTTCTCGGTGGCGATCGTGGCGAGCGACCGTCCAAGGATCGCCGTGTGATCGTGACTCACGGCCGTCACCACCGAGACCGCCGGCTCCAGGGCGTTCGTCGCATCGAGACGTCCGCCGAGCCCGACCTCGATGATCGCCACCGCGCAACCGCCGTCGGCGAACGCGCGCAGCGCGAGGGCGAGGGTCAGCTCGAAGGTCGTCGGTTCGCCTGCCTTCGGGTGCGC
This sequence comes from Chloroflexota bacterium, assembly GCA_031364525.1. GTDB lineage: Bacteria > Chloroflexota > Limnocylindria > P2-11E > P2-11E > UBA4735. Next base: position 4,120 of record JANLWM010000350.1, read on the forward strand.
GCGCCGCAGCCGCGCGACGACCGGGCGCAGCCGCCCGATCGCCCGCCCGAAGTCGGCCGGAGGGAGCATCGCCCCATCCACGCGCACCCGCTCGCGGAATACCTGCAGGTGCGGCGACGTGAACAGGCCTGCCTTCACGCCCCCGGCGTGGAGGATCGCTGCGAGGAACGCGGCGGTCGAGCCCTTTCCCTTCGTTCCGGCGATCAGGACGACGGTCATGGCGCGATCGGGATCGCCCATGAGCCCGAGGAGCGCCCGCATCCGGCCCAGCCGCCACCGCGCCGCTCGGCTGGCGCGGGCGTTCCATCCGACCCCGCGCTCGGGATCGGCGAAGGTCATCAGCCACTTCAAGTCCGTCTGCATCACGAACGTGGATTGTGGCGGGATACCATTTTTTGCGGGAGCTGCGACGCATGATCGAAGACCTCGACACGATCGTTGAACGACGGCCCACGCTGCGGGAGCGCTGGCTGCTGCCGGTCATTGGGACGATCGCGGTGGCCGCCGTCCTGGTCTCGAGCTTCGCGCAGCTCGCGCCACTGCGCCCAGCCGTCTTCCGGAGCGCGCCGCCGCGCGTGAGCGTTCTCCACCCGACGGGCCCGGCCAACGGATTCAAGGCGCTGCAGCTCCCGCGGAGCGTCGCGACGGTCGAAAGCCGGACGCAGTTCTCGGGCGTGACCGGTCTGACGCCGACCGCGCTCAGCGACGGCTTCCGGGATCTCTACCGCTTCGCGGACGGTCGGGCGCTGCTCGTCATCGAGTACCCCGATCTGACGAACGGCGCGCTCCTGACGCCCGGTGGTGGTCCGGGACGCTCGGTCAGCGTGCGCGGCGTGACGGGGCAGGCCTACCCGACCGGATCGACGAGCATGCCGCTCGTGGTCGGATGGGTCGCGGATGGGATGCAGTACCACGTGGGCGGCGCCGGCTTCACGGCCGACGAGCTGCTGAAATTCGCGGAGGCGCTCCGTTAACCTGCGCGAACCGAAGGTGGAGGGGATGATCCGATGACAACGGTGAAGGCCGCGCTCGTGCAGGTCGCCTGGACGGGTGATAAGGACTCGATGGTCGAGCAGCACCTCAAGCACATCGACGCGGCCGCCAAGCAGGGGGCCCAGGTCATGTGCCTACAGGAGCTCTTCTACGGACCGTACTTCTGCCAGGTCGAGGACAAGAAGGGGTACGCCTACACCGAGAAGATCCCCGATGGACCGACCACCAAGCTGCTCCAGGAGAAGGCCAGGCAGCACAACATGGTGATCATCGCGCCGATGTATGAGGAGGATCAGCCGGGCGTCTACTACAACACCGCGGCAGTCATCGACGCCGACGGCAAGTACCTCGGCAAGTACCGGAAGACCCACATCCCGCACCTGCCCGGCTTCTGGGAGAAGTTCTACTTCCGTCCCGGCAACATGGGCTACCCGGTGTTCGACACCGCGGTCGGCAAGGTCGGCGTCTATATCTGCTACGACCGTCACTTCCCCGAGGGCGCGCGCATGCTCGGGCTGCACGGCGCCGAGCTCGTGTTCATCCCGTCCGCGACCTCGCGCGGCCTGTCGATGCATCTTTGGTTCATCGAGCAGACCGCCCACGCGATCGCGAACGGCTACTGGGTCGGCACGATCAACCGCGTCGGCATCGAGGGCGAGTTCGGAAAGAACGAGTACTACGGGTCCTCGTACTTCGCGGACCCGCGGGGGAAGATCATCGCGCAGGCCTCTGACAAGGAAGAGCAGCTGCTCGTATCCGACCTCGATATGGATCTGGTCCGCGAGGTCCGCGACACCTGGCAGTTCTATCGAGACCGCCGTCCCGATATGTACGGGGACGTGTCAGCGCCATAGTGCCCGTCCGGCCAGCGCTCAATCACATCGGCGGGTCATGGGTCGGTTCTTCGTCCCATGCCACGGTCGAGGACCGGAACCCTGCCCACACCGCCGAGCTCATCGCGAACGCCGCGGCTTCGACGCCCGACGATGTACGTCACGCGATCGACGCCGCGGAGCGCGCGTTCCCCGAGTGGCGCGCGACGCCGGCGCCGCAGCGTGGCGACATCGTACGCAAGGCAGCAGATCTCATGGAGCGCCGACGCGAGCAGCTCGCGCGGCTCTGCACGCAGGAAGAGGGCAAGGTCCTCGCGGAGTCGTACGCCGAGGTGGACCGGGCGATCGCGAACGTCCGCTTCTCCGGAGGAGAGGGGCTCCGGCTCACCGGCGAGGCCATCCCTTCGGCCCAGCGCGGCACGCTCATCTACACGAGGCGCGATCCGCTCGGCGTCGTGGCCTGTGTGACCCCGTGGAACTTCCCGATCGCGATCCCTGCGTGGAAGATCGCACCCGCCCTCGTGAGCGGCAACACCGTGGTCTTCAAGCCTGCGTCGCTCACGCCGTTGTGCGCGACCGAGGTCGTCCAATGCTTCATCGACGCCGGCCTGCCCGACGGCGTGCTCAACCTCGTCCTCGGATCCGGCGAGGCGCTTGCTGCCGCGCTCGTCGACGACGAGCGCATCAAGGCCATCTCGTTCACCGGATCATCAGCTGTCGGTCGCGCGCTCTACGCCCGCGCCGCCAAACGGCTGTGCAAGGTCCAGCTCGAGATGGGCGGGAAGAACGCCGTCATCGTCCTGGCCGACGCCGACCTCGACAAGGCCGCCGAGAGCGTCGCGAACGGTGCCTTCGGCGCGACGGGACAGCGCTGTACGGCGACGAGCCGCGCGGTGGTCGCGAAGCCGCTGCTCGCGGACTTCGTCCGGCTGCTCGGGTCGAAGGCGGACTCGTTCATGCCCGGCGACGGCCTGACCGA
>JANLWM010000304.1:0-6036 GCA_031364525.1 Chloroflexota bacterium
GCGAAGCGCTCGCCGAACGCGGTCCGCAGCACGTCGAGCTTGCGCAGCGTCGCGCCCGTGGTCAGATCACTGAGGACCGGATGGCCGTCGGCATTGAACTGCGGATTGAGCGCGATGATGTCCGCGTGCTCCGCGGCGAAGCGAAGGATCCGCGGACCGCCACCTCCGATCATGAGCGGCGGCCGGCGCCGCTTCGGCAAGAGGCGGGCGCCGTGGACCGTATAGAACGCGCCGCTCGCGTCGACGGCATCCTCCCCGAACAGCCGGTCCAGGAGGCGCACGGCTTCGATCATCCGCGATACCCGCACGCCCGGCCGGTCATAGGCGATCCCGAGCATCTCGTAGTCGCGGACGTACCAGCCCGCCCCGAGGCCGAGCTCGACGCGGCCTCCCGAGAGGTGATCGAGCGTCGCGATCTCCTTCGCCAGCATGAGCGGGTTCCGGTAGTCGTTGGCGAAGACGTAGCTCCCCACCCGCAGCGTTGTCGTGGCCTCGAGCGCCGCGGCCATGGCCGGGATCGGCGCAAGCTGCTGCGTCAGATGGTCGGTCATCAGCAGGACGTCGTAGCCGAGCTCCTCGATCCGCCGCGCCTTCGCGCGCCACTCGGCGCCCGACCCGGCGCGGGAGGTGGTGATAGCGAAACGGAAGGGCCTCACGGGTGGGACAATGCGCGCATCTGATGAAGACCGCACGTGAGGCAGCTGCGCGACTCGGCCCGATCGGGATCTGGAGCTTCCAGCTCGAGCGGATGACCGCCGCGGACGAGCGGCGATTCGCACAGGAGATCGAGGGACTCGGCTTCAAGGCCCTCTGGATACCGGAGTCGCTCGGCAGCAAGGAGATCTTCGCCCACGCGAGCATCCTCCTCGCGGCGACCACGACGCTCATCGTCGCGTCCGGCATCGCGAATCTCTGGGCGCGTGACCCGGTAGCGATGTCGAATGGTGCAAAGACCCTGCAAGAGGCGTATGCCGACCGCTTCCTGTGCGGTATCGGCGTCAGCCACAAGCCGGTGGTCGATGCGCGACTCGGCGGCGGGTACGAGAAGCCGCTCGAGCACATGCGCGCGTACCTCGACGCGATGGACCGCTCACCGTTCGTCGGACCGAACGCCAAGGACCCACCCGCTCCGCGCGTCCTTGCGGCGCTCGGCCCGCGGATGCTCGCTCTTTCGGCTGAGCGATCGCTCGGCGCGCACCCGTACTTCGTGCCGGTCGAGCACACTCCGATCGCACGCAAGGCGCTCGGTCCGCTGGCCCTTCTTGCGACTGAGCAGGCCTGCACCCTGGAGTCCGACCCGGCGAAGGCGAGAGAGATCGCGCGGGGTCACATGAAGCGCTACCTCACGCTCGACAACTACGCCAACAACCTCCGACGTCTCGGCTGGGCCGACTCCGACATCGGGAATGGCGGCAGCGACGCCATGGTGGACGCGATCGTCGCGTGGGGCGGCACCGACGCGGTGAAGGCGCGCGCCGATGCGCATCTGGCCGGTGGCGCGGACCACGTCTGCCTGCAGGTGCTCGGCGACGACCTCAACGGACAGCTGCGGGCGATCGCCAAGAAGCTCCTCTGATGGTGGGGACCTCTCTCCCCAAGAGCAAGATCAAAGTGCTGCTCCTCGAGTCCATCGACGCGAGCGCGATCGATGCCTTCAAGAGCGACGGGTACCTCACGGTCGAGAGTCAGAAGAAGGCGCTGTCGGAGCCCGAGCTGACCCAGGCCGTCAAGGGCGCGCACCTCTTGGGCATCCGCTCGCGGACGCAGGTCACCGCGCGCGTCCTCGAGCAGGCCGACAAGCTCATCGGGATCGGATGCTTCTGCATCGGCACTGATCAGGTCGACGTCGCGGCCGCCGAGACGCGCGGGATCCCGGTGTTCAACGCGCCCTTCTCGAACACCCGCAGCGTCGCCGAGCTCGTTCTCGCTGAGATCGTGATGCTCTGTCGCGGCATCCCGCAGCGGAACGCCGCGGCGCATCGGGGCGAGTGGCTGAAGGCCGTCGCCGGCGCGACCGAGGTCCGCGGCAAGACGCTCGGCATCGTCGGGTACGGACACATCGGCACGCAGATCGGCCTCCTTGCGGAGGGCGTTGGGATGCGCGTCATCTACCACGACGTCGAGCCCAAGCTCGCGCTCGGGAACGCGACCCCGGTGGACGCGCTCCGGACCCTTCTGCAGCGGGCCGACGTCGTCACGCTCCACGTGCCTGACACGGAGCAGACACGTCACCTCATCGGCGCGGTGCAGCTCGGTCAAATGAAGAAGACCGCGCACCTCATCAACGCCTCGCGCGGCAACGTCGTCGATATCGCAGCGCTCGCCGTCGCGCTCGAGGCCGGCGCGATCGCGGGCGCCGCGATCGACGTATTCCCGAGCGAGCCGGAGTCCAACGCGCAGCCGTTCGTCTCGCCGCTGACCCGTTTCGATAACGTGCTGCTCACGCCACATATCGGCGGAAGCACCGTCGAGGCACAGGAGAGCATCGGGCTCGAGGTCGCTGCCAAGCTCCTCAAGTACAGCAACAACGGCTCGACGATGACCGCGGTCAACTTTCCCGAGGTGTCGCTCCCGGAACATCGCGGCAAGCACCGGCTCCTGCACACCCACCGCAACGTGCCTGGGATGCTCGCGGCGCTGAACGCCGTGTTGGCCGCCGCGAAGATCAACATCGCGAGCCAGTACCTTGAGACGAGCCGGCGCGTGGGCTACGCCGTCATCGATGTGGACGGCGCGGACCGGCCCCTCTCCGCGACGCTCAGGAAGCGGCTGGACGCGATCGAGGGAACGATCCGGACGCGGGTCCTGTACTAGCGACCCGCGGGAGCCAGCCTGGCCGGCGGGCCTCGTACGCGGCGATCTCGCCGTCGTGCGCGAGGCTCAGGTCGATCTCGTCATGTCCGGCAAGAAGGCGGGCGCGCGTGCTCTCATCGATCCGGAAGGGCGCGCGATAGGCGAGAGCGGGCACCTCGACGACCCGGTGCTCGACATCGACCGTGATCGTTGTCGTCGGATCGGCGCTGACCGCGGCAAGGATGCGTTCGACATCGGCATCGGGCAGCTCCGCGAGCACCAGCCCCACCGCCAAACAATTGGAGCGGAAGATGTCCGCGAAGCTCGGCGCGATGATCGCGCGAAAGCCACGGTCCTCGAGGGCCCATGCCGCGTGCTCCCGGGAGCTCCCGCAGCCGAAGTTCGCTCCGGTCACGAGCAGGCTCGCACCGCCGAAGCGCGCATCGTTCATCACGAAGGAAGGATCCTCACGCCAGGCCGAGAAGAGGCCTGCGCCATAGCCGGTCCGCTCGATGCGCTTCAGCCAGTCGCTCGGGATGATCTGGTCCGTGTCGACGTTCGCCCGATCGAGCGGGAGCGCGCGTCCGGTGACCCGGGACACGGCCTTCATCAGGCGAGGTCCGCGGGCGCCGCAAGGTGTCCGGAGATCGCGGTGGCTGCGGCGACGGCCGGCGACACGAGGTGGGTGCGCGCCCCCGGTCCCTGACGGCCTTCGAAGTTCCGATTCGACGTGGACGCGACCCGCTCGCCCGGTGCGGCAACATCATCGTTCATCCCGAGGCACATCGAGCAGCCGGCGCTGCGCCATTCGAAGCCGGCATCGGTGAAGACCCGGTCGAGGCCCTCGGCCTCGGCCTGGGCCTTGACGGCCATCGACCCGGGCACCGCGAGCGCCCGCAGGCCGGCACGCACCTTCCGGCCACGCAGCACGGAGGCCGCGGCCCGCAGGTCCTCGATCCTCCCGTTCGTGCACGATCCAAGGAACACCGAGTCGACGGCGATGTCCCGCATCGCCGTGCCGGCGCGGAGATCCATGTACGTGAGCGCGCGCCGGGCGCTTTCCTGCGCGGCGGGGCCGTCGAGCGCGTCGGGATCCGGTACCCGTCCATCGATCGCGACGGCCTGCGCGGGGTTGGTCCCCCACGTCACGTACGGCCGCAGCTGCGCACCGTCGATGCGGACCTCACGATCGAATGCCGCGTCCGGATCGGTCGCGAGGCTCCGCCAGTGATCGATGGCCCGCTCCCGGTCCGCGCCGGACGGCGCGTACGGACGGCCCTCGAGGTACGCGAACGTGGTGTCGTCCGGCGCGATCATGCCGGCGCGTGCGCCGGCCTCGATCGACATGTTGCACACGGTCATCCGGCCCTCCATCGAGAGCGAACGGATCGCGTGGCCGCGGTACTCGATGATGTGGCCGGTCCCGCCGCCCGTGCCGATACGCGCGATGATCCCGAGGATGATGTCCTTCGCGCTCACGTCCGCCGGTGCGGCACCGTCGATCGTGACGGCCATGGTCTTGGGCCTCGCGCGTGAGATCGTCTGCGTCGCCAGCACGTGCTCGACGTCGCTCGTGCCGATCCCGAACGCGATCGCGCCGAGCGCGCCATGGGTCGAGGTGTGGCTGTCGCCGCACACGATCACCATGCCCGGCTGGCTGAGCCCAAGCTGTGGACCGATGACATGCACGATGCCCTGGCGCGCGTCGCCCATCGGGTAGAGCCGGATGCCGAATTCGGCGCAGTTGCGCGTCAGGGCATCGATCTGGCGAGCCGCGACCTGGTCGGCGATCGGCCGGCCGAGCACGGTCGGGATGTTGTGATCGGCGGTCGCGAGCGTGAGGTCGGGGCGACGGACCGCGCGGCCCGCCAGGCGCAGCCCCTCGAACGCCTGCGGCGAGGTCACCTCGTGCACCAGATGAAGGTCCACGAACAGGAGATCGGGCTCACCGTCCTGACGGTGCACGACATGCTCGTCCCAGACCTTCTCCGCCAACACCCGACCGGCCATCAGGCCACCGGCTGCACGTCGATGAGCTGCTCGGCCGGGAATCCGGAGCGGCGCACGAGCGCGAGCACCACCTGGGCGTGCGCGGCGTCGCGGGTCTCGACGATGACGTCCAGTCCAACACGTCCCAGAGCCGTATAGGGGCCGACGCGGTGGATGCCGACGTGGAGGATGTTGATGTGCTCGTCACCGAGGATGCCGGTGAGCTCGTGCAGCTGGCCGGGACGGTCGTCGAGCCACGTGCGGAACGCCAGGTAGCGACCCGCGCTCGCGAGACCCTGCTGGACGACCTTCCCCAACAGGTTCGGATCGATGTTGCCGCCGCTCACGATGATGCCGACCCGTTTTCCGGACAGCGCTCCGACCCCATCGAGCATCGCGGCGACCCCTGCCGCGCCGGCGGCCTCCGCGAGCAGCTTGTGCCGCTCGAGCAGCAGGACCATCGCCCGGGCGATGGCCTCATCCGTGACGATGCGCATCGTGACGCCGCTTCCGCGCGCGATCTCCACGGTGCGCCGGGCCGGCTCCTTCACCGCGATGCCGTCGGCGATCGTCGACGCACCGCCGGGGACGACCGATCCGCTCCGGACCGCATCCGCGAAGGCACTCGCACCCGTCGCCTGGACGCCGACGAGCGACACCGCCGCGTGCGCCTCGGCGATCGCGAGGGCCGTGCCCGCAAGAAGGCCGCCACCACCCACGGGCACGACGATCGCATCGAGGTCTGGTCGGTCCTCGAGCATCTCCCGCGCCACGGTCCCCTGGCCCGCGATCACGATCGGATCGTCGAAGGCGTGGAGATAGACGGCGCCCCGTTCGGTGGCGAGCTCCCGCGCGGCGACGTACGCCTCGTCGTAGCCGGCGCCTGCCATGACGACCTCCGCGCCGGCACGCTGGATGGCGGTGAGCTTCGCGAGCGGCACGCCACGCGGGAGGACGACGCACGCCGGGATCCCGAGCGTCGAAGCGCCGATCGCGACGCCGAGGCCGTGGTTGCCGGCCGATGCGGTCACGACGCCGCGACTGCGCTCCTCAGCATCGAGCGTGAGCAGCTTGGCGAGCGCGCCGCGGATCTTGAACGCGCCGGTCCGCTGCAGGTTCTCGAGCTTGAGGTGGATCTCGCAGCCGGCGAGGTCCGAGAGATCGGGCGACGCGACGAATGGCGTGCGCAGGACGCGGCCGGCGATGGCCGCGGCGGCCGCCGCGACGGTCGTCGGCATCGAGGCCGTCGCGACC
>JANLWM010000353.1:0-3668 GCA_031364525.1 Chloroflexota bacterium
AGGCGAAGTGGGCAGAGAGCTTGCGCGCGGCGGCGCGGTCCCAGACGGCCAGCGCGAGCGGCAAGGCGAGCGCGCTTTCCTTGAACAAGGCCGCGACGGCGAAAAAGGCGAAGGACGCGCCGCGGCGCCCGCGCAGATGAGCGCGCAAAGACAACAGACAAAAAAGCAGAGAGAATACGGACGGACGGGCGCCGCCGTGGTCCTCATCCTCGCCCAGCTGGCCTGGATCGTGGTGCCCGCGGCGATCGCCGCGCAGGCGCTCGGCCGCGTCCCGCGAGGGTCGCGGGAGTTCGGTGGCGACCGTGCCGCCGCGGCCATCGCGCTATGACGATACGCGGCACCGATGCGCCCCACGTCCTCGAGGCCGACGCGCACGCCCACCCCACACAGGGGTTGGCGAGCGCGCTCCCCGCCGAAGGGCTGCAGGCCGTGATCTGCCACCACGCGGCGATCGCGGTCGATGCGGTCGCGTTCCACCGGCCGAGCGTCGTGGTCGTGGACGTGAGCATGGACGACGGTCACGGGTGGGATGTCGCGACCGCGGCCCGGGTCCATGGGACGCTGCCCACGATCGTGATCGATCGCGAGAACGACGGCGCCGCTCGCCGAGCGGCCTACGCCGCAGGCGCAGATGACGTTGTCGGCACGCCCGTGGACCCTATCGAGTTCGCGACGCGGGTCCACGCCCTTGCTCGGCGCGCGCGACCGGCGACCCGGACCGGGCAGATCCTCCGCCACCGAGATCTCGTGATGGATGTTGCCGCGCACGAAGTGCGGATCGCGGGCCGGAGCATCGCACTGACGGCGCAGCAGTTCGGGCTCCTTCGCGTGATCCTCGAGGCTGGCGGCGCGACGCTGGAGCGCGCGCAGCTCATCGCGCGCACCGATCCGCTCGACGCCGAGCCGCCATCTGATCGCGCCATCGACCTCCACATCACGCGGCTGCGCCACCGTCTGGGCGATGACCCGCGCACGCCGCGCTATATCGAAGCGGTGTACGGCGTGGGCTACCGGCTCGCACATGAAGACCAGCCGCGGCCGGACGGGTTCGGTGATCACGCCATGGCCGTCCTCGATGCGCTTCCCGACGCGGTGCTCGTCGTCGACCGTTCACTGAAGCTGCGCTTCGCGAACATCGCCGCGGAGCAGCTCTTCGACGTGCCGCGCGGATCGCTTGGCGGCCGCCAGTGCGGCGATCTTCTGGAATGCCGCTCCCGCGGCGGCGCGCCACTGAATGGACCGCGCTGTATCGGTCGAGCCGTGCTCGGCGGGCTCGGCCAGGTGCATGACGCGCCGGCCATGGTGCGGGGGCCCGATGGTCCGATCGCTGCGGCGTTGTCGTACGGCCACGTCGAGGTCGGGAGGGGCGAGACCCTCGTCACGATCACCGTCCGTCGACGGGAGGAGTAGAAAAGGGGATCTGCCCGCCGGATCCTTCATGACCGATCCGTCATGACCTGCCGCCCGGTCTCATCGCCGTACACTGCGCGGCGGCACGGCCGATCGCGACGACCGGGCGCTCGCGAGGGTCCCGGACAAAGGATGGGGAGCTAAATGTTCGATCTATCGAAACGGGCACTTGCGATCATGGGTATCGCAGCGCTGACTGCCGCGGCCTGCGGTGGGTCAGCCGCGCCGAGTCCGGCGCCCGCGACTGCGGCACCGGCCACCACTGCGCCGGTGACCGCTGCCTCTCCGTCCGCGAGTCCCGCGGCAAAGCCCGCGGACGCGGTCGCTTCGGTCAGCGTGACGCTGGCCCAAGGCAAGCTCACGGCCATCCCAGAAGGCGTGCTGTTCGTCAATTTCCTTGACGTGCCGCAGCCGGCCGGTAACACGATCACGCACGCGCACGTTGCTGGCTTCGTGTACTCGGTCAAGGGCGTTCACCGCCTGACGATCGGTACGGAACCGGCGAAGGACATCAAGCCGGGTGAAGCGGGCTTCGTTGGCGCCGACGTGGCCCACTCGCACACCAACCCCGAGACCACGGTGAGCCAGTGGTACTTCGTGAGCATCCGGCCGGCGAGCGCGCGAGGCGGGGCGCCGCTCTTCCCCGACCAGAAGACGCTCTACGCGACCGCGGACCTGCCGCCGACGCTGGCCCAAGGGGCCTACGCCGAGCAGCTCAACGTCGTGACCCTTGGAGCGGGCGGCCGCACGGCAGCCCACAAGCACGGCGGCCTCGAGGTCGTTGTGGTCCTCGAGGGGACCCTCGAGCTGCGCACCGCGATCGCGGGGGTCCAGACCTTGGCGGTCGGCCAGGGAGCGGTCGTGCCCCCGAACACCGCGCTCCAGGCCACCAACAAGGGGACCGGCGCGGCGAAGTTCCTTGCGTTCTTCGTGACGAAGGACGGCGAAGCCTTCAGCACCAACGTCGACACCTCGCCCTAGCGGGTCCGTCCCGGGCCATAGGCGAACGGTCGCGCGCCTTGTAACATCGCGCCGAGGTCAGAGGAGGGGACCTCGAGTGATGCCTCTTTCGGTAGCCGGTGTGGCACTGGATTGAGGAGGGGTTCTATGGCGGCACATCCCACGGCGGTCTCCGCACCACGGAACATGTTCGATCGGTACTTCAAAGTGACCGAGGCCGGCTCCACGATCGGCACCGAAGTACGCGGCGGCGTGACCAACTTCCTGGTCATGTCCTACATCCTCGTCGTCAACGCCGTCATCCTGTCGAACGCGGGCATGCCGTTCCCGGCTGTCGTCGCGGCGACCGCACTCATGGCCGCGCTCTTCACCGGCGGGATGGCCCTCTGGGCGAACTACCCCTACGCCGGCGCGGCCGGCCTCGGCATCAACGCCGTCGTCGCGTTCGGCCTCGTGAAAGGCGCGGGGCTCTCCTGGCAGGCCGCAATGGGCGTCGTCGCCCTCGAAGGCGCTGCGATCTGCGTGTTCATGGCGCTCGGCCTGCGCCGGGCACTCCTGGACGCGGTCCCGTACCAGCTCAAGCTCGGCATCGGCGCCGGGATCGGCGCATTCATCTTCGCGATCGGCGTATTCAACGGCGGTCTCGCCGTCGGGACGGGCAACCCGTCCGATCCGGTCGCGCTCGGCAACTTCAACTCGGGCACGGCGGTCGTGACGATCGCCGGCCTCATCATCACTGCGGCGCTGCAGGCCCGCGGGTTCAAGGGCACGCTGCTGCTCGGGATCGTCGGCGCGACGATCGTCGCCGTCCTCGTCAATGCGACCACCGGCGGCGCCACCTACAAGGATCTGCCCGGTGTCGCGGTCATGCCCGCGTCGCTCTTCGCCACGCCGAACTTCGGCACCGTCGGCCAGCTCGATCTGCTCGGCGTGTTCAGCAAGCTCGGCCTCGTCATCGCGCTGCTCACGATCTTCTCGCTCATGCTCTCAGACTTCTTCGACACTGCGGGCACGGTGACGTCCGTCGCCGCGCAGGGCGGCTGGCTCCGACCGGACGGTCGGATCGACCGTTCCGACCGCGTCTACTGGGTCGATTCTCTGGGCGCGCTCTTCGGCGGGGTCTTCGGCACATCCAGCAACACGACGTACATCGAATCAGGCGCCGGCGTCGCCGAGGGTGCGCGCACGGGGCTTGCGAGCCTCGTGACCGCGGGCCTCTTCCTGGTGGCGATCTTCCTCGCTCCCGTTGCGGGGATCGTCCCACCGCAAGCGACCGCCGCGGCACTCATGCTCGTCGG
>JANLWM010000328.1:0-3748 GCA_031364525.1 Chloroflexota bacterium
TCGCCGGTGGTCGACGAGGTGCCCGATGGACTGCCTGCGACGATCCGCGCGCGCCGCGAGCTGCTGCCGCTGCCGGAGGCGTTGAAGGAGGTCCACTTCCCATCGACCGAGGCCCGTCTCCTGGAAGGTCGCCGCCGTCTCGCGTTCGACGAGCTGCTGACGCTGCAGCTCGGCCTCGCGCAGCGTCGCGCCCGCTGGCAGAAGGATGCGAAGGCGCCGAAGCTCGTAGCCCCCGATCGCGTATTCGAGCGCTGGCTCTCCGGTCTTCCGTTCACCTTGACCGACGGGCAACAGAAGGCGATCGCGGAGATCCGCGCCGACATCGCTCGGACGATCCCGATGTCGCGGCTGCTGGAAGGTGATGTGGGGTCGGGCAAGACCGTGGTCGCCGCCCTCGCCGCACGGATCGCGGTGACGTCGGGCGCGCAGGCGGCGCTCATGGCACCGACCGAGCTCCTCGCGGAGCAGCATTTCCGGACGCTTTCGTCGCTGTTCGCGGACGGCGGGCCGTCGGTGCGGCTGCTCACATCGAGCGTGAGCGCGCCGGATCGGCGGGAGATCCTCGGCGCCCTCGCCGACGGCTCCCTTGACGTCGTTGTCGGCACGCACGCGCTCGTGGTCGACGGTGTGACGTTCAAGAAGCTCGGCCTCGCGGTCGTCGACGAGCAGCACCGCTTCGGGGTGCGCCAGCGAACGACGCTGCGCGAGAAGGGGACCGACCCGCACCTGCTCCTCACGACAGCCACCCCTATCCCGCGCACGCTGACGCAAACGCTCTACAAGGACGTCGACCTCTCCGTCCTTGACCAGCTGCCCGCGGGCCGGCAGGAGATCCGCACGGAGGTCCGGCCGCCCGAGGCGCTCGACAAGGTCTGGCCGTGGGTACGCCAGCACGTCGCCGATGGTGAGCAGGCGTTCATCGTCACGCCACGCATCGACAAGGGCGACGGCGACGACGACGCGCCGAGCGCGGTCGCCACGTATGAGGAGCTCCGGTCAGACGGTCTGAAGGGATTGCGGCTCGCGCTCTTGCACGGCCGCCTTCCATCGAAAGAGCGCGACGGCGTCATGCGCCGCTTCGCTGCGCGCGAGATCGACGTGCTCGTCGCGACGACCGTCGTCGAGGTCGGGATCGACATCCCGAACGCGACGATGATGATCATCCTCGGGGCCGAGCGATTCGGTCTCGCTCAGCTGCATCAGCTGCGCGGCCGCGTCGGACGCGGCGAGAAGAAGTCGTACGCGGTCCTCGTGAGCAACGATGCGTCCGAGTCCGAGCGTCTTGCCGCCATGACCGAGCGCAAGGACGGCAAGCCGCTCGACGGCTTCGACCTCGCGAACCGCGACCTGGAGATCCGTGGAGCAGGCGAGTTCCTCGGCGACGAACAGCACGGCATCTCGGAGCTGCGGATCGTCGATCTGAGCGACGTCGATCCGCGCCTGTCCCGCGAGACGGCCGAGGAGGCGGATGCGGTCCTGGCGACCGATCCGACCCTGGAGCGGCCGGAGAACGCCGGCCTCGCTGCGGGCGTCGAAGCGCTGTGGCGCAGGTATGCGTTGGCATGAGCAACAGATGAGGGTGATCGCCGGCGAGGCGAAGGGGCGACGGCTCATCGTCCCGGCCGGCGGGGGCACCCGATCGGCGACCGACCGCATCCGGGAGACGCTCTTCGGCATCCTCGAGCCGCAGCTGGCGGACGCGGTCATCCTCGATCTGTTCGCCGGCGCGGGCACCCTTGGGATCGAGGCGCTGTCGCGCGGCGCGGCGCGGGCCACGTTCGTCGAGCAGGCCCCGCCGGCGATCGCGGCGCTGCGCAGGAATCTCGAGACGACGGGCTTCACTGGTCGCTCGACCGTCGTCCGGTCGGACGTCCTGCGGTTCCTCGACGGCCCGGTCGCCGCGGACATCGCGTTCTGCGATCCGCCGTTCGCAGATGTGGACACGCACTCGGCGGCGCTCGCCAAGCTCGCCGCACCCGGACGGTTGGTGGTCGCGCGGGCGCTCCGGAAGCACCTGCCGCGCATCCCGGAGACGCTGCGCGTCGCACGCTCGAAGGAGATCGGTGAGGAGACGCTTCTGCTGCTCCACTACAGTGGGGACGCTGCGGGAGGGTGATCGTGGATATCCAATTCCTCGTCGAGCGGCTCGAGGCCCTCGTCGTCAATGCCCGAAAGTTCCCCATGACCAGCCAGGTCATCCTCGAGCAGGCGGCCGTCCTTGACCTGATCGACCAGATGCGGGTCGCGATCCCCGAAGAGGTCAAGTCCGCGCGTCGCATCGTCCAGGAGAGCGACCGCGTCGTGCAGAAGGCCCGCGAGGAGGGCGAGCAGATCATCGGCGCCGCCCAGGAGCAGGCCGCTCTGCTCCTTCAGGATCAGTCCATCATCCGCGAGGCCGAGGGCCGGTCGGACGAGATCGAGAAGCGGGCGCAGACGAAGGCCGATGAGACCATGCGCGGCGCGGACCAGTACGCATCAGATGTGCTCCTCCGGCTCGAGAGCGATCTCGTCAAGACCCTCTCGATCGTGAAGAAGAGCCTCGAGGTCCTCGATGAGCGCCGTCCCGACCCCGTGCCCGAGTCATAGGTTGGGCAGACGAGGTCTGCCCAACTTCTGCTTCGGCTTCGCCTCCGCAGTAGGGTGACATTCGGTGGACATCAACATCGCGCCTCTCCTCAAGCAGCCGCTGGGCACCCGTCTCGACCTCGAGGTAGCCGAATCGCCGATCGATCCGCGCGGCGATAACGCCGGCCTCCTGGATGCGTCGATCGTCGACATCAACGCCAAGCTCCATGCGACGCACACGAACCCCGGCCCGTTCTTCGAGGGTGCCGCCGACGCGCACGTGGCCGCCACCTGCGCCCGTTGCCTGAAGCCGATCGACGCGCCCGTGCATGCCGACTTCGCTGAGCAGTACTACGCGACCATCCCGGTCGATACCGGCGTTGCGGTCATGGCGGCGCCGGCCGACGCGAAGACCATCGGCTCGGACTTCACGGTCGACGTCACCGATCTCCTGCGCGAGGAGCTGATCCTCGCGACGCCGCTCGCGCCCCTGTGTCGCGAGGATTGCGCGGGTCTCTGCCCGGTCTGCGGAGAGGACCGCAACGAGCGGCCGCACGCGCACGATGAGACGATCGATGCGCGCTGGACCGCGCTGCAGGGGCTGAAGGACCTCACCGAGGAGTAGCGCCGGCCGTGAAGCGCCGCATCGCGCTCGTCGTCCTCATCACCGTGCTCGGTCTCGCCTGGAGGCCGTTGATCAGGCCGGGTCTTCAGGCCGGCGTGATCGTGGCGGACATCTACACCAGCGCCCTCTGGCCGTGGAACGTCGCCGCCCTCGTGAGCCCGTCGCCACGCGAGAGCGAGACCCGCGAACGCTTCGCGGGGACCGAGATGCGGGTGTCGTGGTGGCGCCCCGGTTGGGGCGATCGGCACGCCGGGATCATGATCGCGAACGGAGCGACGCGAGCCGGTAATGACGATCCGGAGACCCGGAGGCTGGGCGAGGCGCTGGCCCGGGGTGGCTTCCTCGTGATGCTGCCCGAGTTCGCGTTCCTGAAGGAGGGGCGGCTCGAGCGTGGCGCCAACGACCAGATGGATGCCGCGTTCCGGTCGTTGCGCGCGCTACCCGAGACGCAGGATCAGCGGGTCGGTGCGTTCGGATCGTCGATCGGTGCCGGGATCATGCTCGCGGCAGCGGGTGGTGGCGGCGCGCTCGCGCGCAGCGACTATCTCGCGGTGCTCG
>JANLWM010000344.1:0-7851 GCA_031364525.1 Chloroflexota bacterium
CCACGTCTCTCTTCCCTTGCCCCGCTGACGACGCCTGCCGCGCAGCCCCCCACGGCGCTGGAGCCGACCATTGCGCCGCCGCGGTTGACGGCAGTGCTGGCGAAGACTGTGGCGCAGCCGATCATTGCCCCGCAGCCGATCATTGCCCCCCTGATTCCGGGGTTCGGGCGCTAACTAGCGTTCACGACCCACGCGAACTCCCCCGCCGGCGAAATCCCGGTTGGCATGAATGCCGCAATTCACGCGGCAGTGCTCCGCGCCTTCCTCATCGTCAACCCCGCTGCCGGTGGCGGGACCGCGCGTGCGGACGTCGAGGCCCTCCTCGACGTGCTGCGTGAGAGCTTCGCAACGATCGACCTCATCGAGACCGGGCTCGAGCACCCGACGGCGACCGACCTCGGCGAGCGCGCCGTCCGTGAGGGCTACGACGCCGTGATCGTCGCCGGAGGGGACGGAACGGTCGGCGCGGCCGCACGGGCGCTGGTCGAGACCACGGTCACCCTTGGGATCCTGCCGTTCGGCACGTATATGAACATCGCGCGGTCGGTCGGGATCCCGCGGGACGATCGTCGAGCGGCCGCGGCGATCATCGCGGCGGGCAACGTGCGCGCCATCGATGTCGCCCAGGTCGAGGAGACGCTGTTCTTCGAAGCGGCGGGGATCGGGTTGGATGCCGACGCCTTCAGCGCGGGTCGGGCCGTCCAGCGCGGCGACCACGGCTTCGCGGTCGCGGCGCTCGGTGCGCTCATCCGGCGGCGCAGCGTTCGGGTACGCATCGACGTCGATGGCCGGATCCACAGCCAGCGCATCCTGCAGGCCGTCGTCAGCAATGGCCCGTGGTACGGCTGGGGATTCGAGGCTGCGCCGGGAGCCCGCGTCGACGACGGAAAGCTCGACCTGGTCGTATTCGGCGACGGCAAGCTGCGGGTCCTCCGGGAGATGATCGCGGCGTTCATCGATCGAGACCGGCCCGCCCGCGGGCGACGCTATCGGGGATCTCGCATCACGCTCTCGGCGACGTCCGAGCTCCGGGTGCACGCCGACGGAGCAGTGGTCGGGAGCCTGCCCCAGACCTTCATCGTGCGGCCAAAGGCCCTCAAGGTGTATGCGCCCCGTACAAAGGGTTAACAGCTCGTAAAGCCATCCCCTCCTGAGCCGGGAACGCGCAACTCCGGGTCGACTCGTCCGATAACACCTATGGAACGCCCGACACGACGGGCACCCACAGGAGAACATGGACATGAACGCAGCCTCCCTTCTCCGCTCCAAGGCCGTCGCCATCGCGACCGCCGGCTTCCTCGGCGCGGGACTCCTCGGCGGCGTCGCCTTCGCGACCACGCCGGCGACGACCGAGACCGACACGGTCGCGATGACCGCTCCGGACACCCAGACCGGCGTCGCGGACGCCGAGAAGGGCCGCGCCAAGCTCAAGGCCGCGCTCGACGATCTCGTCGCGAAGAACGTCATCAGCCAGTCCCAGGAAGACGCGATCATCGCGGCGCTCACCGCCGACCACAAGGACGGCCACCCGAAGCTCCGCGAGCTCACCGGCGACGTGTTGAAGGCGAGCGTCGGCTACCTCGGAGTGCCGGCGGACCAGGTCAAGACGCAGCTCATGGCCGGCAACAGCCTCGGTGACATCGCCAACCACACCGCCGGCAGGTCTCGCGATGGTCTCGTCCAGTCCCTCGACGCATCGGCGGCCACCCGGATCAAGGCTGCGGTCGACGCGGGCAAGATCACGCAGGCCCAGGCCGACCAGCTCACCCCGAAGGTGGACGACATGATCGCCAAGATCGTCGACCACAAGGGCTCGCCGAAGCCGAAGGCGGCCGGCGGCGCTACGACGAAGCCGACGCCCAAGCCCACGAACTAGCCGACCCACCTCCTCCCTCCTTACACGACAGGCGCCGCCACGAGCGGCGCCTGTCGTGTTGCGGGAAGGAGTCCGCGCGTCAGTCCGGCTCGAGCACCGCTGTCGCCGCCCGATAGGTGCCGAGCACCTGGACCCACGCGCAGCAGGTCTTCATGAGCGCGAGGGCTTCGGTCGCCGGCGTCCGGGAGGGGTCGCCCTCGAAGTCGAGGTAGAAGACATAGTCCCAGGGCGCCGCCCCGCTCGGGCGCGACTCGACCTTGGTCAGCTGCAGCCCTGCGGTCGCGAATGGCTGGAGCGAACGGGTGAGCGCGCCGGGGAGGTTCGCTGTCGCATACGCGAGGCTCGTCTTTCGCGCGCCGGAGCGAAGCGTCTCGGGCACCCTGCCCACCGGGTGATCGTCGCCGCGTCGCGCGAGCGCGAAGAACCGGGTGAAGTTGTCCGGGGTCGTCTCGAGCGATTCGGCCAGCACCTCGAGGCCGTACTCGCGGGCGGCCCGCTTGCTCGCGACAGCGGCCACGGTGAGGTCGCTCCCCGCGGCGACCTCCGCCGCGGCGCCCGCGGTGTCGTACGCCACGATCGGATCGATGTGGCGGGTCCGGAGGAAGTCGTCGACCTGCGCGAGTGCCTGCGGGTGCGAGCGGGCGGTCCTGATCCCGTCGAGGCGCGCCCCCGGCTTCGCGAGGAGGCAGTGCCGCACCCGGACGATCGCCTCGGCGATGACCTGGAGTCCGGTGTGGCCGCGCAGCAGGTCGTAGACGTCGACGACCGATCCGACGTGGGTGTTCTCGACCGGCAGCACCGCCGCGCCCACCGCGCTCGATTCGAGTGTCGCGAAGACGTCGCCGAATGTGCGGCAGGGCACTGGCGTGTCCTGCGGGAAGAGCGCAACGGTCGCCGCCTCGGAGAACGCTCCGGCGAGACCCTGATACGCGACCTTCATCGGTAGACCGCCGTCCGCCACTCAGGATGCGCCGGGTCGTCCCCGCGCGCGATGGCGAAGTAGCGCTCGCCGATGGCGCTCGCGACCGGCCCGATCGTGCCGGAGCCAACGGCGCGGCCATCGACCTCGATGCACGGCGCGACCTGCGCGCCGGTGCCGCAGAAGAAGATCTCGTCAGCGATGAACAGCTCGGTCCGGTCGATGGACCGCTCCGCGACCGGCGTGCCGAGCTCGCGTGCGAGGCCGACGATCGTCTGCCGCGTGATGCCCTCGAGGATGTCGTCCGTGACCGGCGGCGTGATGAGCATGCCGTCACGCACCATGTACAGGTTCGAGCCGCCGCCCTCGGACACGTGTCCGCTGGCGGTGAGGAAGATCGCCTCCGCGGCCCCGCGTTCGCCGGCCTCGTCGACGGCGAGGGCCGTGTTGACGTACGCGCCGGTGACCTTCGCGCGCGCCGGGATCGCATCATCGGAGATGCGGCGCCAGCTGGTGGTGTGCGCGACGAGGCCACCGGTCGAGAGGTAGCCGCCCATCGGGAAGGCGTAGATCCCGAAGCCGTCGCGGATGCCGTGGAGTGCCACCTTCACGATGCGGCCGGCCTTGTACGCGAGCGGTCGCACGTAGACATCGCTCCTGAACGAGTTTCGCTTCATCAGCTCGATCACGATCGCGGAGAGCTCGTCCGGATCGCCGGGCAGCTCGATCCGCATGATCCGGCACGATCTCGTCATGCGCTCGAAGTGCTCCCGCAGGCGGAAGACAAAGAGCTGCTCCTGTGACGCGTTCCAGTACCCGCGGATACCCTCGAAGACCCCTGTCCCGTACTGGAGCGCGTGTGTCGCGATGCTGACCTTCGCCTCGGCGAACGGTACGAACGCGCCGTCGAGGTAGGCGATCCCCGTCTCGGGGATCTCCGCGGCGGGGCTCGGTCCCGTCTTCGTCGCTCGGTCCGTCACTGTGGTCATCTCGCCCTCCTCAGCACACAAAAACGCCTCCCGGTCTCCCAGGAGGCGTCACAGCCGTTGATCGTTCGAACGCCTAGCGGTGCGCGCCTCCCGTACCTGCTCCCACAAGGAGCTCGGCGAACGAAACGGCGAAGGCCACGGCGCGCATCGCCGTCACTATAGCCGCGTCGGGTAGCCTCTCGCCATGGATATCGTGCTCTCGCTGCACGGGCGCATCGCCCTGGCCATCGTCCTCTATCTCTCGGCCGCCGGTCTTTGGGGTCTGGCTCTCGGCATTCGCGGGGTCGGACCGACACCGAGCTTCATCGGCGCGCTCGTGATCGCGGAGATCGCGGCCCTCGCTCAGGGTCTGCTTGGGGTCGCCCTCCTGCTCTCGCGACCGCCGTCCCAGTCCGTT
Organism: Chloroflexota bacterium; assembly: GCA_031364525.1. Classification (GTDB taxonomy): domain Bacteria; phylum Chloroflexota; class Limnocylindria; order P2-11E; family P2-11E; genus UBA4735. The sequence goes on from JANLWM010000344.1 coordinate 4,182, forward strand.
CACGCGCTCTACGGCGTTGCGCTTGCCGTCACTCTTCCGATGGCGGCCACGCTGGTGCGGAAGCGCGACCCGCGCGCGGCGTCCTTCGCGTTCGGGTTCATCGCGCTCTTTGCCGCGGGCCTCGCGATCCGCGGGATCACGACCGCCGGATGACCTTCATCGACGAGCGGCCGGATGTATCCATCGACGCGCTGCAGGCGTTGAACAGCGACTTTCTGTATCTCAACGTCGCGGGCTCAGGCCCGACGTTCCCGGTCGCGCAGCGCGCGGCAGAGACCTATCGCCGGTGGATGAACGGTGTGGGGATGTTCTCGCACGTGGGTTACGACTCGTACAACGCCGAGCTGTCGGCGACGCGGGCGGCGCTCGCCGCCTTCATCGGCGATCCGGCGGGGGCCTCGCGTATCGCGCTCACGCAATCAGCCACCGATGGTCTGAACACGCTCGTGGCCTCGCTTCCGTTGACCGGCCCGGCGGCGCTCATCGCGACGACCGCGGAAGAGCATCCGGCGGCCCTGCTGCCGGTGTACCGCCGCCAGGATCGGGGCGATCGGGTGCGCGTCATAGCGCTGCACGATGACGAGCAGTTCCTGGTCGACGTCACGACGGCGTTCCGGGATGGCGCGCAAGCGATCGTCCTGTCCCTCGTCTCGTGCCGGACCGGTCGCCGGCTTCCGGTCGAGGCGGTCTGCCGCCTTGCACGCGAGTTTGGAGCCCTCAGCATCGTGGATTGCGCCCAGGCGCTCGGGCAGATCCCGGTCGACGTCCGGGCGCTCGGTGCGGACGCCGCGGTCTTCCTGGGACACAAGTGGCTGCACGGTCCGCTCGCGACCGGCGCGATGTGGGTCGCCGATCCGGGGCGCTGGACGCCGGGCAGGGTCGGCTGGCGCTCCCGTGTCGATCACGATCTAGACGGGCACCTGACGCTGAACGACGACGCGACCCGGTTCGAGATCGGGACCGTCGATGTCGCCGCGTTCGTCGGCCTTCAGCAGACGCTCGCGGTACATCGGGCGCTCGGTCCACGGATCGCGGAGCGGCTGACGCAGCTGCGGTCGGGCGTGCTTCGCGCGATCGCCGACCTGCCCCTGGATCTCGTTGGCCTGGCCGGCGATCCCACCGGCATCGTCGTCGTGCAGCCGCGGATCGGTGGCGCAGCCGAGATCGTGCAGCGGGCCTGGGAGGTGGACCGCATCGTGATCAAGCACGTCGGCGACCAGAGCATGGATGCCATCCGCATCTCGTTCTGGGCACTGCATCAGGATGGCGACATCGAACGACTGGCGGGGTCCCTCGCGAAACAGCTGTCGGTGCATGCATGACCGAGCTTCGGTTGTCGAAGCAGGTGGCCATCGTGACCGGCGGCGGTCGCGGCTTCGGTCGCGCGATCGCGGAGACGCTCGCCGGGCTCGGTGCGAGCGTCGTGATCGCGTCGCGCAACGCCCCGGAGCTCGATGACGTCGCGAATCTCATCAAGAAACAGGGCGGCAAGGCCTTGGCGCAGACCGCGGACGTCGCGGACGAGCGTCAGGTGCAGGAGCTTGTGCTCGCGGCCGAGCGCTGGGTCGGACCGCCGACCATCCTCGTGAACAACGCCGGTGTGCTCGATCCGGTCGGCCCGCTCGCCGAGACGAGCGGCGCGTCGTGGCTCCGGAACATCGCGATCAACGTCGGCGGGACGTATCTCGCCACCCGCGCGGTGCTGCCGGGCATGCTCGACCGCGACTATGGCCGTGTCGTGAACATCTCGAGCGGCGCCGCGGACCGGGCGAGCGCCGGCTGGAGCGCGTATTGCGCCGCAAAAGCCGCCGTCGATCAGCTCACGCGCGTCCTCGCGCTCGAAATGGAAGGGAGCGGCGTCACCGTCTGCGCCTTCCATCCGGGTCACGGGGACACCCCGGCGTCGGACCTCGCTCGAAGCGGCTCGGCAGACACGCTCGTGCAGCCGGCTCGCATCGTCGCGTATCTCTGCCTGCCGGGCACGGCTCGCAACGGCGCGATCCTCGAGGTCGACGACCGCGACATCGCGGGCGAGGCCGACGCCGCGCTGGTCAGCTGAGGTCTCCATAGACCTAGGTCACACGCCACCGGTCTAGCCATTCCAGCGGCGCGAGTCCCCCGAGTGCGATGTGCGGACGCTGGCGGTTGTAAGCGACGAAGAGCGCGACCGCAAGGTCGCGCTCTTGTTCTGCGTGAAAGGTCTGGCTGTAGAGGCACTCGTTCTGGATCGTGCGGTTGAAGCGCTCAACCCGGCCGTTCGTCCAAGGGTGGTACGCGAGGGCGCTAGGCCGAGGACCGGACCGATCCGGTCAGGACCCCAGCGCTGCTCGAGGCGCAACGCCAGGACCGTGGCTTCAACTGCGTCGGCCGCCCGCCGCGGCGAGCGGTGCGGCCGGCAGGGCCGATCCTTGAAGTCCGGAGCGCGATGCCGCCAGCGATAGACCGTCTTCCGACTGATGCCGAGGCGTCGTGCGGTCCGGCTGACCCCGATCCGCTCTGACTCGGCGACCAGGAATGCGCGCATCGACTCGGTGGTCGCAGCTGAGTGATACAAAAGAATCCCCTCCGACTAGTGGTGTTTGGTTCAGCACCGCGCACCCTAGTCGGGGGCTTCTATTTGTGACCTAGGTCTATGGAGACCTCATCTAGCCCTTCGCGGCGGGGGTGTAGGCCTTTCGCTTGGCGATCGCGCTCTTCAACAGCTTCTCGACCCGGTCCGGGTCCGCGCTCGCACGACGCTCGAGCTCGAGCGCCGGACGCCCGATGAGCCCGCAGGTCGCGCAGTCACCGTTGCCGTCGAGGCGCGCGTGGCAGTGCACGCAGTGCACTTCGAATGCCCCGTGCGGGTGGAAGAGGTCGAGGCCTTTCGCCTCCGTCATCAGAGAAGCGACGTCGGCCATCCGACTAGCCTGCCGACAGCACGACGGACTTCTTCTCGAGATATCCGTCGAGCGCCTCGAGGCCGTGCTCCTTGCCGAATCCAGACTGCTTCGAGCCGCCGAAGGGGAGCTGGTCGTATGCGACCTGGATGTCGTTGACCCACGTGTAGCCAGCCTGGATCTGCTCCACGGCCTTGCGGGCCTTCGCAAGATCCTTCGTCCAGATCGACGAGCCGAGCCCGTACACGCTCGAGTTCGCCTTGGCGATGGCCTCGTCGAGGTCGTTCACGATCACGATCGGGAGCGCCGGTCCGAAGACCTCCTCGGTGAGCATGCGGGAGTCGTCCGGCACGTCGCTGAGGACCGTGGCGTCCATGAACCAGCCCTTCGAGTAGTCATCCCCCTGGGGGCGCGTCCCGCCGGCGAGGATCTTTGCCCCTTTCTTCACGGCGTCGGCGACCTGCGCCTCGACCTCGGCGCGTTGGTGCTCGGTGTGGAGCGGCCCCATCTTCACGCCCTCGGCGAGGCCGTCGCCGACCTTCCATTCCTTCTTCGCGCGGTCGGCGATCTTCGTCATGAATTCCTCGGCGACCGATGCGAAGACGTAGACGCGCTTGACCGCGAGGCAGGCCTGTCCGGCGTTGAAGAAGCGGCCGATGGCCGTGGCCGCCGACGCGCGACGCAGGTCGGCGTCCTCGCACACGATCATCGGGTCGCTACCGCCGAGCTCCAGGGTGATGCGGGTGACGTTCTCGGCGGCGAGCTTCATGATCCGTTTGCCGGTCTCGGTC
>JANLWM010000373.1:0-19922 GCA_031364525.1 Chloroflexota bacterium
GGGCCGCCTTGCCGGCCATTCGATCCACTTCTGGACGCGGTACGACAAGCTCGTGAAATGGGTCGCCGGTCAGCGGAGGAAGACCTCCTGAGCGCGACGGGCGACCACGTCGAAGACCCGTCGATCGATCAGCTCGCCGAAGAGGCGGGCCACACCGATGAGATCGCCGTTCGCCGTCAGCTGTTCGGCTGGCGCGAGGCGCTCTCCATTCTTGTGCCGCTCGCTCTGCTGCTCGTGGTCGCCCGCAACGTGGACTGGGCCACGACCATCGCGACCCTCCGCGATGCCAACGGCCTGTTCGTCCTCGCTGCCCTCGCCATCTACTACGCGACATTCCCGGTCCGCGCGCGCCGGTGGGCGCGACTCCTTCGCGAGAGCCGGCTCGAGATCCGCGGTCGCGATCTCCTCGAGATCGTGATGCTCGGCTGGTTCGTGAACTGCCTGGCACCGGCGAAGCTCGGGGACCTGTACCGCAGCTACCTCGTCAAGCAGCGATTCGGGATCTCGCTGTCGCGCACCGTCGGCGTCGTCGTCGCGGAGCGGTTGCTCGACATCTTCGTCGTCTTCGCCCTCCTGGTCGTAGGCGGATACATCGCGTTCGGCCGGACCGTGCTGCCGGACCTGCGGCTGGTCTATCTCTCCGCGGTGGCGCTCGCGGTCCTCATCGTGATCGCGTTCGTCGCGGTCTACTACATCGGCCCGCGTGCCGGCCGGTTCTTCCCGGCCGAGGTACGGCGCATCGGGCGGCTCTTTCGCGAGGGCGTGCTCCATTCGTTCAGGGCCCTGCCCGAGGCCGGACCCGAGACCGTGATCATCTGGCTCGCCGAGGCCGGGCGGCTCGCGTTCGTCCTGGCGGCGCTGCGGCTCGAGCTGCCGATATCCGGCGTGATCTTCGTCGCCGTGGCGTCGTCGTTGCTCACCACGGTCCCGTTGACGCCCGCGGGGTTCGGTTTCGTCGAGCTCGCGGTGGTCTACGTCCTGACCACGGGCTTCGGGCTCGCGACGCATGATGCGATCGCCGTCGCGGTCCTCGACCGCCTGGTGAGCGTGTTCTCGGTCATCGTGGTCGGAGGGCTCCTGTACGCGCGCCATCGCCGGCAGGAGGCTCTCCTAAACTCGCGTCGTTGACCGCCGCCCGCCGGCTTGCCGCCCTGGTCGGGGCGTTGTTCTGCTTCCGCCTCGCATCGGCGCTCGTCGTTTTCCAGCCTGGCTATACCGATGCCTATTACTACGCGAACGTGGCGAGGCGGCTCGCGGCGGGCCAGGGACTGACCGCGGACTTCATCTGGAACTTCCTCGAGGCGACCGGTCCGCTCCCGGTGCCGAGCCATCGCTTCTGGATGCCCCTGGCAACGGTCCTCCAGGCCGCCGGGATCAAGGTGCTGCCGTTCCTCGACGCGTTCCGAGCCGCCCAGGCCGTTGAGATCGTTGTCGCGTGCGCCATCCCCGTGGTCACGTATCGGGCGGCGCGCTCGCTCGGCGCATCGGCGAACGCCGGGCTGGTCGCCGCTGCACTGACGGGTCTCGGCGGGGCCTTCGCTCCGGGGTGGGTGAGCCTCGACGCGTTCGCGCCGGCGGCGGTGCTCGGGACGCTCTTCTTCCTGCTGTATCGCCGAGCGGCTTCCGGAGACGTGCGATCGGGAGCATTGGCCGGTGCCGCTGTCGGGCTCCTCTTCCTCGCTCGCGCTGAAGGAGCGCTGTTCGGTGTCGCCCTCCTGGCGTTGCTTTGGTCGGGGCGGACGCGACGCGCCGGTGCGGCCGGTGCGGCCATCGCGCTCGCGATCGGGCTCGCCTGGCTCGCGCGCGATCTGAGCCTCGGTCAGACCCCGGATCTGTTCGGTCGTAGCGCCCTGCTCGTGCGCTATGACCAGTTCTTCGCGATCGAGCCCGGGAGCTGGACCACGTTCTCGCTCGCGATGCCCCAGGTCCTGGTGGCGAAGGTCGACGCGCTCGGCACGAACGCGATCACGTTCCTGTTCGCCTTTGGCCTGCTGTTGGTGCCGGGCATCGCGCGCGCCGTCTGGTCGAGGCGCGGCGAGGCGGACGTAAGGGCGTGGGCGGCGCTCGCCGTGCTCATCTATCTCGTCGAGAGCATCGTCTTCACGCTCCACTCGACGCGCGGCTCGTACTTCCATTCGCTCGCTGCATTCCTTCCGTACGGCGTGGCGCTGTCCGTGATCGGGACCGGCGAGCTCTTGCGGACGATCGAGCGGGCCCGCGTCGCCGCTCTCGCCGGCGTCGCCGCGGCGCTGCTGGTCTCGGTCTTCGCGCTCGCCCAATGGGACGCGGCGTTCAACGATCCGTACCGTGAGCGTCTTGCGGTCGTCGCGCTCATCCCGCCCGGTCCATTCATGGCCATTGACGCGGCCGCGTGGCGCTGGATCGCCGACCGGCCGGTGATCGTCACCCCGCCGTCACTCGATCCGTGCTCCTACCGTGTCGCGACGACGTATCAGGTCGTCACGCTCGTCCTCGAGCGCGCGCACTTCCGGAGCTACGACGATCTCTATCGGGGCACGGGGTCGGTCGCGTATCTCGGTGCGCCAGAGGCGGTCGGTGATAGTCGCCTGTATCCCGTCGACGGGACGGCCGCGCACTCCCTGTGCCTGGGCATCCGATGAGCTGGCTCGGGCGCAACGCCTTCGCGATCGGCGTCGCTGCCGCCGCGTTCGCGCTCGCCGTCGGGCTTCCGGCGTCGGACCCCGACACCTACTGGCACCTCGCGAGCGGCCAATGGATGATCGATCACCGCGCGATCTTGCGGACGGACGTGTTCAGCTCCACGGCGGCCGGCCAGCCGTACAGCGTCGGTGAATGGCTTGGCCAGGTCGTGTTGGCGCAGGTGTTCGCCGTCGCGGGCTGGACCGGCCTTGCGATCTTCGCGGCGGCGATGGTCGCGATCGCCGCGTTCTTCCTCGCCCGCCTGAGCCGCCGCGAGGGCGCCCCGGCGCTCGCCGCGCTGATCGTGGTGGTCGCCGCGCTCGTCGTCTCCAAGAGCCGTTGGACGGACCGGCCGGCGATCTTCACGTTCGTGCTCTTTCCGGTGGTGCTCGAGCTGCTCTATCGCGCCCGCGGCGGGTCGCGCGCCTCCCTGGCTGTCATCCCGCCGCTCATCCTCCTGTGGGCGAACCTCCATGGCGGCTACGCGATCGGGATCGGGCTCGTCGCCGCATTCGCCCTCGAGGCCCTGATCCGGCGGCGCTCCGACTTCGCGCCGCTCGCCTTCGCGCTCACAGCGAGCGTCGCGCTGTCGTTCCTTGATCCGGAGACGTTCGGCGCGACGGGTGCCGCCGCGCACGTGTTGGCGCCGCCTCGGTTCATCAGCGAGGAGCTGCCGCCGGACGTCCTCGAGGCGACCGGTCTGGTCTTCGCGCTATTCGTGCTCGCGACATTCACGATCGCGCTCGTCCGCGGCGGAGGAGAGCTCCTCGAGCTGTTGCTCTTCATTCCGCTGCTGTGGCTGGCCCTCTCGGCACAGCGGCATCTCATGTATTTCGCGTTCGCGGCGACCCCTTTCGTGGCGGCAGGCGCAGCGCGCCTGTACGCGACGGTGCGGCCGCGCAGCCGGTCGTTCGCGCCGCTACCGCCGCGGGCCGCCACCGCGCTGGCGCTCGCCCTGTGCGCCGGGGCCGTCGCGAGCGCGTTCGGCGTGCCTCCCGCCCCGGACGAGCGCGCGTATCCGGTCGGCGCAGTGGAAGCGCTGCGGAGCGGTACCGGCGTCCTCTTGAACGAGTACGCCTGGGGCGGCTACCTCATCGAGCGGGTCCCGGAGCGGAAGGTGTTCATCGACGGCCGGCTGTTCCCGTTCTACCCCGGCATCCTTCGCGACTATCTGGACGCGGTCGATCTGCATCCCGCGTGGAAGGACGTCCTTGCGAAGTACGACGTCAACGAAGTGCTCCTGCCACCAACGAAGGCCCTGGCCGTGGCGCTCCGCGAGGACGGCTGGCGCGTCCGGGCCTCCGGCCCGACATTCGTGCTGCTGGCCAAGCCATGAGGACGCCGATCACGGTCCCGATCCTCATCGGCGCGCTCTTCGGCGCCGTCTCGACGCGCCTGCCTGTCGGGGACAGCGACGTGTTCTGGCAGCTGGCCCTCGGACGTGACACGCTCGCGAGCGGCCTGCAGCGCGTCGATCCCTACTCGTGGACCGTCGCCGGGCGGGTGGTCTCCATCGATCAGTGGCTCGGCCAGGTCGCGTTGGCCGGGGCCTGGCAGCTCGGCGCGTGGCAGGGCGTCGTCGCACTGCGCGCGGTCGCGATCGCGCTGCTCGTCGGCCTCATCATCTACGCGGCACTCCGTGAAGTTCCGGCGCGGCCGCTGACCGCGGTGCTCGCCGCGTTGCCCGCGGTGGTCCTGTCGCGCTTCGTGTGGACCGAGCGACCGGAGCTCTTCGGCTTTGTCTGCTTCGCGGCGCTCGTCGTGCTGCTGCGAGCGTCGCGCGACAGTGACCGGCCGCTCTATCTCATCCCGCCGCTCATGATCCTCTGGGCGAACGTCCACGGTTCCTTCGCCCTCGGCGCCGGACTCGTCAGCCTGGTGGCCGTGGCCGGCTTCGTCTTCGAACCGGCGCGCCGCCGGCCATACGGGCTGGTCGCTGGGGCGACGCTGCTTGCGACGCTGGTCACGCCCGCCGGTGTCGGGGTGTGGACCGCGCCGGGCTTCCATCTGCTGCACCCGCCCCGCGAGATCCAGGAATGGAGCGTGCCCGACGTCACGACCCTGCCGGGCGCGCTGTTCGCGGTCGCGCTGTTCGCGACGCTCGGCACAGCGCTGCACGCGCGTTCGCGAGCGCCGCGCGAGGTGATCATCCTCGTGCCGGTGCTGTTCGTCTCGCTCATCGCGACCCGGCAGCTGCCGTTCTTCGCGATCGCCGCCGCTCCATATCTCGCGCGCCATGGCGGCGAGGCCCTTGCGGAGCTCGCGTCGGCGGTCCCCGGGTTGCGCCTGCCGCGGTCGTCATCCACGGGGCGCCCGCCGGGCCGCAGGGCCGATGGGATCGCGCTTGGTGCAGGAGCGGTGATCCTCGCGATCGCCATGGCGACCGGGACCGCTTCACCGGACGTGAGCGGCTATCCGGCCGCCGCGCTGGGGTCCCTGCGTCAGGGACCGGGGATGTTCAACCACTACGACTGGGGTGGCTATCTCATCGCGAGCGCGCCGCGGACCCCGGTATTCACCGATGGCCGGCTCACTCCGTATCTGGACGGCGTGCTCCGGGAGTACACGACCGTCATCGGCGTGCACCCCGGCTGGCGCGAGATCATCGCGCGGCGGGGCATCCGGCAGCTGCTCGTGCGGCCGACCGATCCGGTCGCTGCGCGGGCGCGCGATCTGGGCTGGTCCATCCGCGCCTCTTCAGACACCTTTGTGCTCATCGACGTGCCCTAGAGTCCGGCTATCAACGAGCGCACGCCCGCGAAGCTGCCGCGTGATGACGACCTCGACGGGCTGTTCGATCTCATCGTCGACGGATTTCGTCGCGACGTGCGCCGGCTCCGGCAGCAGGTCGAGCGATTCGGAAAGTCGTACCAGAAGCGCGCCGAGAGCCAATCGAAGACGACCGGCTCACCGGACGAGACGAGCCAGCGCGCGTTCCGGCGGTTGAAGCAGCTGCAGCTCGCGATCGGCCACGTCGAGTCAAGCGCCGCGTACCTCGGCGGCAGCGGCACCGAGTTGCAGCGTGGCGAACCCGAGGACCAGATCATCACGGTCGCGCAGCGCGTCCTCGAAAGCCTTGAGGCCGAGCGCGAGCGGCTCTACCGCGATGTGCATGACGGTCCGGCGCAGGTCCTCGCGAACGCGGTGTTCGAGGTCGAATACCTGGAGCGGATCGCCGACCGCGCGGCTGGCGAGGCGAAGACGGCCCTCAAGGCCGAGCTCGCGAATCTGAAGAGCCAGTTCCGAAGCTCGCTCGATTCCGTCCGCGGCATGATCTACGACCTCCGGCCGCCGATCCTCTCTGAGCTCGGCCTGGCCGGCGCGATCCGCGACTACGCGAGCGAGTACCAGTCGCGTTACGGGCTACGCGTCGACTGCCATCTCGACGCGGAGGAGACCGGCCTCTTGCCGGCCCAGGAGCTCGCGATCTACCGCGTCATGCAGGAGGCCCTCCAGAACGTGCACAAGCACGGGCAGGCCTCGACCGTGGGCATCGTGTGGCAGCGCTCACACGGCGAGAAGGATCAGTGGGTGATGCATTGCACCGATGACGGCGTCGGTTTCGATCTCGTGAAGGTCGCGCGCCGCCAGCGATCCGTCGGCCTGCAGGCGATGCGCGAACGGGCTGAGCTCATCGGCGCCACGCTGCAGGTACAGTCGACCCCGGGGCAGGGGACCGCCGTTACACTTCTGCTTCCGATGAGCACAAAGGAAGGGGCCGTGCTTGGCCGATAAGCCTGAGAAGGCGATCCGCATCGTGCTCGCCGACGCCAGCCGGCTCACCACCCTTGGCATCACGCAGGTGCTCGAGAAGGAAGCCGACATGGAGATCCTCGCGGTCGTGACCGATGGCGAGGAAGCCGTCACGAAGACGATCGAGCTCGAGCCCGATGTGCTGATCATCGAGGTCGACCTGCCCCGGCTCACCGGTATCAAGGCGACCCAGCGCGTCCGGCGCGAGCTGCCGCACGTCGCCGTCGTGATCCTGACGGCGCTCGAAGAGGAGCAGAGCCTCTTCGATGCGATCCGGGCCGGCGCCGCGGCCTACCTCCACAAGGACTGCGACCCCAAGGAGCTGGTGGAGTCCATCCGCAAGGTCCGCGCCGGTCAGTTCATCATCAACGAGAAGATCTTCGCGAAGCCCGCGGTCGCGTCGAAGGTGCTTGCCGAATTCCGCGAGCTCTCGGTGTACGGACCCGGCTCGTCGAAGGGGTTCGCTCCGCTGTCCCCGCGCGAGGTGCAGATCCTCGACAACATCGCGCAGGGCATGACGAACAAGGAGGTCGCGTACACGCTCGCGATCTCCGAGCAGACCGTGAAGAACCACATGTCGAGCATCCTGCGGAAGCTGTCGGTCAATGACCGCACCCAGGCGGTGGTCTATGCCATCCGCCAGGGCTGGATCAAGGGCCCGGAGCTGGGGAACTAGGTGACTAAGGTGAGCGCGAGTGAGGACCGGCTTGGCCGGGCCGAACGAGCTCATTCCGCCCGGGGCACTCTCCGGCGCAGCCGGAGATCGATCTAGTGCCCGGCGAAGCGCCCATCGGGATCGTCGCGAGCTTCACCTCGGAGCAGGCGAAGATCACCGCCGAGATGCGCGAGCTCGACCTCCTGATCGAGTCGACCCAGACGGAGGTCTACCGTCTCAAGACGCGCGAGGACACTGCCAAGGCGAAGCTCGACGACATCAAGGGCAACCAGGCGAACTTCCAGCGCGACGAGATGATGAGCGCGGGCGACGAGTTCGCGGCCGCTCAGGGCCGCCGGCTCATGATGGAGGGTCAGCAGGGTGCGCTTCAGGCGAAGCGCAAGCTCCTCGACCGGGTGCAGACGCTCATCGCAAGCGCCCGGGACCAGCTCGCCGACTTTTCCGCGCCACCGGTCCCCGCAGGCGCGTCTCCGGTGATCGATGAGAACCGCCTGCTCCAGGCCGTCGTCGACACCCAGGAAGAGGAGCGCAGGCGCATCGCCCGCCAGGTCCACGACGGCCCGGCCCAGGCGATGGCGAATGTCGTTCTCCAATCGGAGATCAGCGAGCGTCTCTACAGCGTCGATCAGGATCGTTCCCGCAAAGAGCTCGCGGCCCTGCGGGTGATGGTGAACAAGACGCTCCAGGAGCTGCGGGGCTTCATTTTCGAGCTGCGGCCGATGATCCTCGACGATCTCGGCCTCGTGCCGACGCTGCGCCGCTACATCCAGACGCTCATGGACAAGCACGGCATCCGCATCGACTTCTCGAGCACCGGGCGCGACCGGCGTCTCCCGTCGGACGATGAGGTCGCGATCTTCCGGCTCATCCAGGATTCGCTCGTCGAGCGCATCGAGAAGGGTGATGCGAAGGACGTGGTCCTCGGGATGGACTGGAAGGACGAGACGCTCGAGATCGTGCTGCAGAGCGATGGCAAGGATCTCCCCTCCGACGGAGAGCTCCACTCGGGACTCCGGCGAAGCGAGCGGCTCGACCTGCTCAAGGGTGAGTCGACGCACGAAGCCCGGGCCGATGGGACCGTCGTGCTCCAGGTGAAGCTGCCGATCCGCGCCGCAACGGCGATGATCACCTAGGAGTCCCCGCCCCCTCACTGCCCGCCGACGTTCGAGATCGCCGTTCCGACGTAGTAGTGCGCCAGGATCTCCGTGTATGAGGACCCCTTGAGGGCCATCCCCTGGGCCCCCCACTGCGACATCCCGACGCCGTGCCCGAAGCCTCTGCCGCTGAACACGAAGCGCGCCGGCAGCTCATATATGTAGGTGGTCGCGCGAAGACCCAGCTCGTTGCCGTTCGCATCGCGAAGCATCTCGAACGAGGTCTGGGCGACGTGCGCGCCGAGCGTGTCGAGCGCGGTGATGCGCGGGGCATCCTTCGCGTCGACCCGCTCGTTCGCTCCGGACGGTGTCGCGGTGACGGTGAAGAGCGTGCTCAGGAGCCCGAAGTAGAAGCGCGACCGGTCCTTGCCGATGTCCGCGTTGGAGGCCGTCCCGACGATGCGGGCGGCGATCACGCGGCCGCTCGGCGAGACCTTCGTGAGCTGGATCGCCGTTGGCGTCCCGACCACGATCCCGCGGCGCTGGAGCTGATCCCGGAGCTGGGTTGCCGAGAGCTCCTTGGTCCACTGCCAGCTCGAAGCGCCCCACGAGCTGTCGCGAGCGATCTCGTCGGCCGGTGACGGGACGCTGCGGAGGTATGGGAGCGCGTTCGCGAAGACGTTCTCGGAATCCTCCGTGATGCCGCCCGCGCTCGCCGAGTAGAGCGCCTCGATCGGCGCGCCGCGGTAGGTCGCGATCTGCCCGGCCGTGCGTTCGACGGCCCGCAGCGTGCGCGCATCCTCATTCATCGTGCCGTCGTACTCCTGGTCGCGCGTGTCACCTTCGATGTCGTAATGCTGGTGGCGGCCAAGGTGCGTGTAGAGATACGTGCGCGCGGCGATCGCCTGCGCCGCGAGCGCCTCGTTCTCCCAGCTCGATGGCTCTTCGGAGCCGACGACCGAGGCCAGGTAGTCGTGGGTCGAGACCTCGTTGACGACGATCATGTCGCCCTCGTCGTCGGGTGCGAGCTCGAACGTGCCGCGGTACGCGCGACCGTTCATCGTGAGCAGCCCATCGTTCGTCGAGAACCTGATCCCCGCGATCGTCGCCGTCTGAAGGACGATCTTGCCGGTGGCGTCGTCGGGGCTCTGGAGCAGAGAGAGCTGGAACGGGACGGTGAGGATCGAGCGCGGCCCGCCCTCGGCGACCGCGGAGCGGGCCTCGCGCCGGATGCTCGCCCGGTCGGCGCGCTCATCCGGCGTGAGCGGACCGACGGTGTTCCGCTCCGGCAATTCGATCCCGCTGGTCGGCACCGAGCGGACGTTCGTCCGGGCGAGCGCCTTGCCGCCGCCGCGGTACAGCAGGGCGCCGTCAGGGCCGATGGCGGACAGCGTGCCGGTCGACGCGATGACCGCGTATGACGTGCCAAGACCGGCAATGTTGACGCGGACCGTGCTCGGGAGCGCCGGAAGGCTTGCGGCCCAGGTGGGTTGGGCCGGCCGAGCTCCGGCGAGGGTGCCGATGAGGAACAGGACGGCCAGCGCCAGCCTCATGCGAGCCCCGTGTACACCTCGGGCTTGAGCACGCCGATGAACGGGAGGTTGCGGTACCGCTCGGCGAAATCGAGTCCATAGCCGACGACGAACTTGTCCTCGATCTCGAAGCCCTTGTAATCGACGGTGATCGGCACGACCCGGCGGGCGGGCTTGTCCAGGAGCGCGCACAAGCCGAGCGACGAGGGGTGTTGGCCGCGCAGATGCTCGATCACGTAGCTCAGGGTGTGACCGGTGTCGAGGATGTCCTCGACCACGAGGACGTTCCGCCCCTCGATCGGCTTGGCGAGGTCCTTGAGTATCCGCACGACGCCGCTCGAGCTTGTGCCGGCCCCATAGGACGACACCTCGAGGAAGTCGAGCGAGCAGTAGATCGGGACTTCGCGCATGAGGTCGGCGAGGAACGGGAGCGCGCCCTTGAGGATGCTGACGAGGACCAGGTCGCGCCCGACGTAATCCGCGGCGATCTGGGCTCCGAGCTCGCGGACGCGGCGCTGGATCGTGGCAGCGTCAAGGAGCACCTCTGCGATGTCATCGGTGGGGCCCTTCACGGCGGTGGTCACTGGACCACCATTGTCGCACTTAGCGGCCGGACACCTTTTCGAAGAGGCCGTGCGCGTCGCCGACGTAGTCACGCAGAAGCTCGTGTGCTTCGAGCACATCGTCGACCCGCATGCGCAGGTCGTCCGCCGGGACCGGCGTGCCGGCCCGTTCCGACCGCTCTGAAGGCGGACCTTCGGCCACGCCCTTCACGATGACCACGCCGAGGCCCTGGGTGCCGCACGATCCGCAGCTGCAACGGACGAACCAGTATTCGTCGCGATTCCCGACCAAGGCGATCGAGTCACGGCCGTACGTCGCGCCGCAGTTCGCGCACCGGACCGTCCCAAAGACCCCGTCCAGCCACTCGTTCATGACCGCGGTCCGTTCATGACGCGCTCAAATGCATACGGGCTGCCAAGTGACGTAACGGACCGGTGACGGCCGATTCGTCGCCCCCGCCTACGATGGCGGGCGTGCCCGCAGTGTCCGGTAGCGAGTTCGCGTCGCTGGCCATCCGGGCCGCGGATCTCGGGGTGCAGCTGACCCGGGCCCAGATCGGCGTGTGCGAGCGGTACGCCACGGAGCTCATCGAGCGGAACGCCACCGTCAACCTGACCGCCATCACGGAGCTCGCCGACGTCGCCACGAAGCACTTCCTCGACTCGTTCACGGCCATCGCCGTGCGGGCCTGGACCGGGAAGGAGCGGGTCATCGACGTCGGCAGCGGCGCCGGCTTCCCCGGCCTCGCACTGCGCATCGCGATGCCGGACCTGAAAGTCACCTGCGTCGAGTCCGTCGGCAAGAAGTCGCGGTTCCTCGAGGAGACGAGCGCGCTGCTCGGGCTCGGCGATGTGGAGGTCCGGAACGAGCGCGCCGAGACGCTCGCGCGCGCATCCGACCGGCGCGCGAGCTATGACGTCGGGACCGCGCGTGCCGTCGGCACGCTTGCGGCGTGCGCCGAGTACCTGCTCCCGTTCCTTCGGCTCGGTGGAGACGCCATCGTCTGGAAGGGGAAGGTCGATGCCGAGCTTCCTGCCGCACGGAAGGCCCTCGCCTCCGTCGGCGGTGAGCTCGCGGCGATCGTGTCGACGCTCCAGCTCGGCGTCGGTGACGTCCTGCCGGGTCGCAACCTCGTGGTCATGCGCAAGACGCGTCCGTCGCCCGAGCGGTTCCCGCGTACGTCCGCCGAGGCGCGCCGCCGGCCGTGGTGATCGTCCCGTCGGTCGACGTCCGTGGCGGCGTCGTCGCGTTCCGCTCCGGCACGGCCGCCGCCATCGCGCCCGGCGACCTGGCAGCGTCGTTCGTGGCGCAGGGTGCGGATGAGCTGCATCTGGTCGATCTCGATGGAGCCGAGCGCAGCGACTACCGCAACTTCGCGCTGCTCGCTGCGATCGCGCGCGAGAGCGGGGTGCCCTGCCGCCTCGCCGGCGGGCTCGCCAGCCTCGAGCGGGCCGCCATGTCCCTCGACGCCGGTTTCGCGGGCGTCCTCTTCTCGTCCGCCGTGTTCGCAGATCCACACCTGCTTCGGTCGATCTCGACGCTCGCGGACCGCGCGATCGTCGAGATCGAATCGCGCGACGGCGTCCTGGCTCCCCGTGGCGGCGGACCGGATCTGGCGGAGCGCGCCGCCGGCCGGGACAGCGTCGCGGCCGCGGTCGCCGCGGCCGATGCCGGCATCCGCTCGCTGTACGTCATCGATCTGTCCGGCGAAGGGTCGGCCGGCGGTCCGGCAGTGTCGCTCCTCGCGCATATCCGCGACGCGCTCGGCGGCCGGGGCGCCGCGATCGCGCTGCACACCGGCGGCGGCGTCCGCGATCTTGCCGACGTGACCGCGCTCGCGCGGGCCGGTGCCGCGTCGGCGGTCGTCGGCAGGGCACTCGCGGCGGGCGTGTTCACCATCGCCGAGGCGAAGGCCGCCGCCGCGTGACGGTCGCGCTGCTCTCCGACGTCCACGCGAACCTCGTCGCCCTCGAGGCGGTGCTGCGCGCGCTCCCTCCGGTCGACGCGATCTGGGTGATGGGCGACACGGTCGGCTACGGGCCGGACCCGGTCGACGCCCTCACGCTCCTCCGCGAACGCGGTGCGCGCATCGTGGCCGGCAACCACGACCGGGCTGTCGCGACCGGTATCGGCCTCGAGCTGTTCAATCCGGTCGCGCGTGCCGCCGCGGAGCGCCACCGGTCGTGGCTGACCGGGGAACAGCGCGACCTCCTGGGCGAGCTGCCGATGACGCTGGAACCGGCCGACGGCTACCTGATCTGTCACGGGAGCCCGCGCGATCCGCTCTGGGAATACGTCTTCGATGCGCGTACCGCCGTCGAGTCGATGGCGGCGACCGTCGCGTCGCAGTGCTGCGTTGGACACACCCACGTGCCGGCTCGGTTCGTGACCGGTGACGGCCGGGCGATGATCAATCCCGGCAGCGTCGGCCAACCGCGCGACGGCGATCCTCGCGCCGCATACGCGCTGCTGGACGTGGCCAGCGGCCTGGTCACGTTCGCACGGGTCGAGTACGACATCGCCCTGACCCAGCGGCGGATCCGGGACCGCGGCCTCCCGGCGTTCCTGGCCGAGCGGCTGGCCGCCGGCCGGTGAGCATCATCCCGTTCCGGGTCGAACCGGCCGCGGCGCCGGGCGAGGCGCTCTTCGAGTACGGGCGGCCGAGCGACGGCCGCGTTCGGCTGACCGTTCGGGCCGGCGAGCGGCGCACGGGCGGATACCGGATCGCGGTGACCGGGATCACCCGACGCGGGGCGCTGCTCACGGTCGCGTGCGAGATCCACGAGCCCGCTGGCGCCGCGCTCGTCACGCAGGTGCTCACGTCTCCGGTCCAGACGGTCTCCGTGGATGAGTCGCTCGTCCGGGGCGTGCGTCACGCTGTGCTGGTGGACGGCACCGGCGCTGAGCTCGCCCGCATCAACGCCTAGACTTCGCCGGATTTGACGGACCAATCGGACGGCGCGCCGCCCGACGAGCCGCATCGGCCAGAGCATCGGCTCGAGCGCGTCGAGCGCGCGAAAGGTCGCCTCCCCGGCGATACCCGCGTGAAGATCGTGCGCAGCAGCGAGTTCCGCCGACGGCGTGGCTACGTCATGGCGACCGAGACCGCGCTCAAGGCCCACACGCCTCTCGGCCGTACGCTGGACCGCGCCCGCGGCATCCTCTTCGGGCACCGCTTGCGCACCGAGGAGGAGGCTGAGGAGCGCGTTTCAAAGGTCACCGGCCTCGCGATATTCGCGTCGGACAACATCTCGTCCTCCGCATACGCGACGGAGGAGACGATGCGCACGTTGGCACTCGCGGGCACGGCCGGGCTCGCGCTCACGATGCCGATCACGATCGCGATCCTCCTGGTCCTCGCGATCGTCGTGACGTCTTACCTGCAGGTGATCAAGGCGTACCCGAACGGCGGCGGCGGCTACATCGTGGCCCGCGAGAACCTCGGGACGGTCGCTGGCCTCATCGCGGCGGCGGCGCTCCTCATCGACTACTTCCTCACCGTCTCGGTCTCGGTCGCCGGCGGCTTGCTGGCCATCACGACGGCGCTCCCGGAGCTCGACGCCGTGCGGGTGGAGCTCGGCGTCGCGTTCATCGCCCTCATCGCCTTCGCCAATCTCCGCGGGATCCGTGAAGCCGGTGTCGTGTTCGCCGGACCGACGTACTTCTATGCGGCGGCCGTGCTCGGCATCATCACGATCGGCTTCTACCGGGTCATCACCGGGGACATCCCTCCGCCTGTGGCGCCGCCCGAGGTCGTTGCGGGCGGCGAGGCGCTCGGTGCGTTCCTCATCCTGCGGGCGTTCGCGTCGGGCTCGGTCGGTCTCACCGGCACCGAGGCGGTCGCGGACGGGATCACGGCGTTCAAGAAGCCCGAGGCGCGGAACGGCGGGATCGTGCTCGTGACGATGGCGATCCTGTTCGCGCTGCTGTTCTTCGGCGTCAGCTTTCTCGCGACGCACCTCGGGATCCAGGTGGATGCGACCGAGACGAAGAGCGTGCTCGGCCTCCTGGCGCAGACCGTGATCGGAGACGGCGTCTACTTCTACGTGCTCCAGGCTGCGACCGCGATCATCCTCATCCTCGCCGCCAACACGAGCTTCTCTGGCTTCCCACGACTTGCCTCGATCCTCGCCGCGCACCGCTATCTCCCGCGGCAGTTCGCGCAACGTGGCGATCGTCTTGCCTATTCGTTCGGCATCATCGCGCTCGCGATCGTTGCAGCGCTCCTGCTCGTCGCGTTCGAGGCGAGCGTGAGCGGGCTCATCCCGCTGTACACGATCGGCGTGTTCATCGCGTTCACGCTGTCACAGGCCGGCCTCGTCCGGCGCTGGTGGCGCATGCGGGAACGCGGCTGGCGGATCCGCATCGTCGTCAACGGCCTCGGCACCGTTGTGACCGCGGTGGTCACCGTTGTCGTCGCCGCGACGAAGTTCGCCCTCGGCGCCTGGATGGTGCTTGCGGTGCTCCCGGTGATCGTGTTCCTGATGTGGCGGATCAACCGTCACTACCGCCGGGTCGAGTCCGAGCTCGCGATCGCGCGGACGACCCGCGTGACCCTCGGCGCACGCCGCGCGCAGATCATCGTCCCCGTGAGCCGGGTCGACCGGAGCGCGCTCGAGGCCCTGAGCATGGCCGCAGGCCTCCTCGGCGACGTCTCGGCGTTGCACATCTCATTCGACGAGTCGGGCGCAGCGGCATTCAAGGAACGCTGGGCCCGGCTGAGCACCGGCGTCCCGCTTGAGGTCATCGTCTCGCCGTACCGCGCGATCACCCGACCGCTCCTCAATTACCTCAACGCGATCGACGATGGCGACCCATCGCGACCGGTGGTCGTCGTTCTCGCAGAGTTCGTGCCCCGTCATTGGTGGGACACCGTGCTCCACAATCAGACCGCCCTCCGGCTGAAGCTAGATCTCTTCTCACGGCCGAACACAGCGGTGCTCGACGTCCCGCATCACCTCGATGACCGAGAGGACGGCGTATGAGCGGCGATCTGCCGCCGGAAGACCCGCAGCGGCCGGCGCACGTACCGGAGCGCTTCGAGCGCAGCGAAGGTCGCCGGCTCGGTGACGCGCGGTACCGGGTCGTGCGGCGGCGTGGCTTCCGCCGCCGCCCGGGCGTCATCGTGGCGACCGAGGAGGCGCTTGAGTCGAAGACGACGACCGGCCGCACGATCAGCGCCGTCCGAACGGTCCTGTTCGGAAAGCGGATCCCGACGGACCGCGAGGGCGAGGAACGTCTAGGCAAGGTTCCTGGTCTGGCGATCTTTGCGTCAGACAACATCTCTTCATCCGCGTACGCCACCGAAGAGACGATGCGGTCCTTGGCGCTCGCCGGCGCGGCGGGTCTCGCGCTCACGATGCCACTGACCATCGCGATCATCGTCATCCTCGCGATCGTCGTGACGTCGTACCTGCAGGTCATCAAGGCGTATCCGAGCGGGGGTGGAAGCTACGTCGTCGCGAGCGAGAACCTGGGCATGTTCCCAGGCCTCTTGGCCGCTGCGGCCCTGCTCGTCGACTACGTCCTCACGGTGTCCGTGTCCGTCGCCGGCGGCGTGCTCGCGATCACGACGGCCTTCCCGGGCATCGATGGGGTGCGCGTCGCCGTCGGCATCGCGTTCATCGTCCTGCTGACCATCGGGAACCTTCGGGGCATTCGCGAGGCCGGCGTCGTGTTCGCTGGTCCGACGTACTTCTACGTCGCGAGCGTCGTGGTCGTGCTCGCCATCGGCTTCTATCGGGTTCTCACCGGTGATGTGCCCGCGCCCGTGGCGCCGCCGCAGGTCATCCAGGCGGACGAGGCGCTCGGCGCGTTCCTCATCCTCCGAGCCTTCTCATCGGGCTCCGTCGGACTCTCCGGCACCGAGGCGGTCGCGAATGGCGTCCCGGCGTTCAAAGCACCCGCTGCCAGGAATGCCTCGATCGTGCTCATCGCGATGGGCACGCTCTTTGCGATCCTGTTCTTCGGTATCAGCTTCCTGGCCACGCACCTCGGGATCCAGCCGGACGCGCTCGAGACCAAGAGCGTGATCGGCCTGCTCACCCAGACGATCGTGGGTGAGGGTCCGTTGTTCTACATCGTGCAGGCGTCCACTGCGATCATCCTCGTGCTCGCTGCGAACACGAGCTTCTCGGGCTTCCCGCGGCTCGCATCGATCCTCGCGACCGATCGGTTCATGCCCCGCCAGTTCGCGCAGCGTGGCGATCGGCTCGCCTACTCCTTTGGGATCCTGGTGCTTGCCGTCGTTTCGGCCCTGCTGCTCGCCATCTACCAGGGAAGCGTCAACGGGCTGATCCCGCTGTACACGATCGGGGTCTTCATCGCGTTCACCCTGTCGCAGGCGGGCCTCGTTCGGTTCTGGCTGCGCGAACGGACCGCCGGCTGGCGCTTCGCGATCGTCATCAACGCCACCGGCGCCGTCGTCACGGCAGTCGTGACGCTCGTGGTGGCGATCACGAAGTTCGCGCTCGGCGCGTGGCTTGTCCTTGCAGTGATGCCGTTGCTCATCTACCTGATGTGGCGCGTCCGGAGGCATTACCAGCTGATCGAGGACGAGCTGCTCATCCCGCGCTCGGCACGGGTGCGGATCACCAAGCGATCTCCCCTGATGATCGTCCCGATCGCGCGGCTCGACCGTAGCTCGCTCAACGTGCTGAGCCTCGCGCGTGCCGTGTGTGCGGAGGTCACCGCGGTGCATATCTCATACGACGAAGAAGGTGCGACCGCGTTCCGGGAGCGATGGGGCATGATCGTCGGCTCCGAGATCCCGCTCGAGGTCATCGTCTCGCCCTACCGGGCGCTGATGGGGCCGCTCCTCAGCTATCTTGATGCGATCGATGCGGGGGATCGGGGTCGTCCCATCATTGTCGCGCTCGCAGAATTCGTGCCCGATCACTGGTATGAGGCGGCCCTCCACAACCAGACCGCGCTGCGCCTCAAGCTCGCACTCTTTGGCCGTAAGAACACGAGCGTCATGGATGTCCCGTTCCATCCGGACGATGAGGACGAGTCCGCGCAACCGCACTAGACTTCGCGCCCTGTGAAGCTGACGAACATCCTCGTACCTCTCGCCGGGACCGCCGTCGATCCCGACGTGATCGAATACGCGATCGCTCTCGGTCGGAGCCACAAGGCCAAGATCACCGCCGTGCACGTGATCGAGGTCAAATGGAACATGCCGCTCGATGCGGTGCTCGACGCAGAGCTCGAGCGCGGCGAGGAGGTCCTCGCCCTCGCCGAGCAGGTCGCGCAAAAGCTCGGCGCCCAGATCACGACCGAGGTGCTTCAGGCGCGCGAGGCTGCTGCGGCGATCGTTGACACAGCCGTTGAGCAAGGGTGCCAGCTCATCCTCATGGGAATGCCGTATCGCAAACGGCTCGGCCGCGTGTATGTCGGCCGGACCGTCGAGGATGTCTACGTGAAAGCGCCCTGCGCGGTGCTCGCGTATCGTCAGGAAGAACCGAAATGAACATCGTGATCGTCGGATCCGGGCGCACTGGCGCCTTCGTCGCGGAGCTGTTCGACCAGGCGGGCGACACCGTCTCGATCGTCGATGTGGAACGAGCTGCGTTCAAACGGCTGCCGGCGTTGTTCAAAGGCTCGCCAGTCCTCGGCGACGGGACCGACATGGACATCCTTCGCCAGGCGGGCGTGGAGAAGGCCGGCGCGTTCCTCGCGCTGACCCAGGGTGACAACCGGAACCTCATGGCGGCACAGATCGCGAAGAAGATCTTCGGCGTGGAACAGGTCTTCGCGAAGGTGAACGACCCCATCCGTGCGAACACCTATCGCGGGCAGGGCATCTACACGTTCTCGCGGACGACGATCCTCGGCACGCTGCTGCACGCCGTGATCAAAGGGGACAAGACCATCGGTCCGAACCTGATGAAGGCCGCGATGCAGCATGACGCCGAGCTCTCCGCCGAGCTTCCGTCCGTGGCCCGCTGATGTACTTCGTGGTCGCAGGCGGTGGCGAGGTCGGTTACCACCTCTCGAAGGCGCTCCTCGAGTCAGGCCACGAGGTCATGATCATCGAGCGCGACCGCAAGCGGGCGGTGTGGATCGAAGAGCAGCTCGGCTCGGTCGTCATCAATGCCCCCGCGGATGAGGGGAAGTACCAGATCCAGGCCGGCTGTCAGCGCGCCGACGCCGTCCTCGCGGTCACCGGCGATGACGAGGACAACCTCATCATCAGCCAGCTGGCCAAGCTGAAGTGCGGCGCGAACCGGGTCATCGCGCGCGTGAACAACCCGAAGAACGAGATCGTGTTCAAGGCAATGGGGATCGACGAGACGCTCTCGTCCACCCGGGTGCTCATGGGGGTCATCGAGCAAGAGCTTCCGACCGGCGGATTCATGCCCCTCATGCCGCTCACCGGCTCGCACCTCGAGCTCATCGAGGCGGAGATCGCGGTCGGGACGCCGCCGGCCGGCAAGGCGATCAGCACCCTTGGACTCCCGAAGGGGTCGCTCATCGGCGGTATCGTGCGCAAGGGCGAGATCCTCCACGCCCATGGGGACACCACGCTCGAGGTGGGGGACCGGGTCATCGTGTTCGCGCCGACCGCGGCCGAGCAACAGGTGCGGGAAGCCCTCTTCGGTCAGGTTCCCAGCTAGGTAAGTCGTCCGGACCATATGAGTCTTGACAATGGTATTGTCAGGACTTATACCAATGCGATGGCGCGTGGAAACCGGCCCGTCTACGTCATTTCGATCGCCGCGAGCATCGCCGGCTGCCACCCGCGAACGCTGCGGATCTACGAAGAGGAAGGCCTCGTCGACCCGGTCCGGACCGATTCGAACATCCGGCTCTACTCGGACGAAGACCTTCAGCGGGTCCGCATCATCCGGTACCTCACGCAGCAGCGCGGGGTGAACCTCGCGGGCGTGAAGATGCTGCTCCAGTTCCGGGACGCGGCCGACCTGCTCCGCGAGCTTGCCGACGCGATCGAGGACTTGGACAACGGCACGGAGACCGCGACGCCGACAATGAGCACCAAGAGGACTGTCACATGAGCACACACCACATGGACCAGCGCGTACGGCCGGGCCCGGCTTTGCCGGCCCCGGCCGAGCCCCAGACAAATAGGAGGCCCACGTCATGACCGAAGAGACCCGCACCTACCCCACGGAGCTGCCGCTCGTCCCCCTGCGGGAGATGGTGGTGTTCCCCAAGATCGTCCAGCCCCTCGGGGTCGGTCGGGAGAAGAGCGTGGCGGCGATCAACGCCGCGATGAGCGAGGACAAGCACTACGTGATCTTCGCTGCGCAGAAGGACGCCGAGGTCGATGACGTCACCTCCGAGCAGATCTACGGCGTGGCGACGGTCGCCGAGATCGTGCGCCTCCTCCGGATCCCGGACGGGAGCGCGCAGGTCATCGTTCAGGGTCTCCAGCGGGTCCGCATCACCGGGTACACGGCTGAGAGCCACTACTTCCGCGTCACCTTCCAGCCGCTCGTCGACCACGTCGGCGAGCCCGTGGAGCAGGAGGCGCTGGTCCGGAGCGTGAAGAGCCTGTTCGGCGACTACGTCGAGAACGGCGGTTCGATCGTGCCCGAGGTCGCGATGACCGCGAAGAGCACGGACGACCCGTCGCACTTCGCCGATCTCGTGGCCCAGAGCCAGGACCTGACCATCGAG
>JANLWM010000381.1:0-3391 GCA_031364525.1 Chloroflexota bacterium
CATGCTCACGTCCACGACCACGACGCTCGGCCGGTGGAACGCGACCGCATCGACCGCGATCGCCGCGTGGTGGCAGATCACGGCCTGCAGCCCTTCGGCGCGGAGCGCGCTCGCCAACGCCTCTGAGGCGTGGGCGTCCGCGTCGGCCACGAGGACGAGGGGCGCATCGGTGCCGCGTATCGTCATAGCCCGCTCGCCGCGGCGGCGCGGTCGCCACCGGACTCCCGCGGCCGTCGCGGGGCGCGGCCGAGCACCTGTGCGGCGATCGCCGCAGGCACCACGATCCAGGTCAGCTGAGCGAGGAAGAGGACCACCGTGGCGCCCGACCGTCCATATGTCGCAAGCAGGTACGCACCGAACGGACCAAGGACCTGGACGTCGGCACCGAGCGCGAGCAGGCCGAGGACCCGCCCTCCCTCCAGCGGATCGGCGAGGACGATGAAGAGCAGTCCGGCCACGCCGATGCGGAGCGCCGGAGTGATCGCGATCGCGAGCAGATCGAGGCCGATCGCGAGTGTGAACCAGACGGCGAGTCCGGCTGTCGAGGCCTGCTGCCTGCCGCGCACGGTGGCGGCAATGAGCACGCCGATCGCCCCTGCGGCGGCACTCACCAGCAGTGCGGTGAACAGGACCTGACCGAACGGCGCGAGGTCCGCAAGCCCAACGTTGCCGCCAAGGACGAGGGCGCTTGCGCCGAACCCGGAGAAGACGATCACCCATGACGGCACGATCGTCGCGACGAGCTTGGCCACGGTCACGCCCGTACCGGAGAGTCCCGCTGCACGCAGCATGGCGAGGAGGCCGCCGTCGCGGTCCGCCTGCAGGGCGAGCGCGCCGGTCATGAGGGCGTACGCCGAAGGGAACAGGATCCCGAGGTTGAGCACCACGACCGCCGCCGGCGACACGGTCCCGAGGCCCAGCTGGCGGAACGACCCGAGACCGAGCGCGGTCGCGCCGGCGGCGAGCAGACCGAACAGCACGCACGCCGCGGGCAGCGAGCCACGTCGCGCCGCGCGGCCGAGCTCGAAGCGGATGAGCGCCTCGGTCATGCGGTCGCGCCCACGAAATATGCCGTGGCATCGCCGCCGCTCAAGCGCGCGCCATCGAGCGTGAAGATGCGGTCGGCCACAGGTGCAAGCTCGTTGGCGAAGGGCGCCGGTGTCGTGAGGACGACCGTCGTCCCACTATCGCGCTGGCGTCGCAGCTCCGCGAACAGTGCGGCCCGCGCATCCGCGTCCAGGTCCGCGGTGGGCTCGTCGAGCAGGAGCAGCCGGGCGCGCATCGCCAGCAGCGCGGCGAGGGCCACGCGCTGCTGCTCCCCGCCGGAGAGACGGCCGACGCGCCGCTCACGCTCCACCGGCAGAGGCACATCCTCGGTCCCGTGACCCAGACGCGCGAACAGCCGAACGATCTCGCCCACCGTCGCGGTCTGCGGCAACAGCACCGATTGCGGCAGGAAGCCGATCGGCGAGGCTGGTCGCTCGATCTCGCCCGAATAGTCGACCAGACCCGCGATGCAGCGAAGCAGTGTCGACTTCCCCGCCCCATTACCGCCGACGATCGCGACAAGCGTGCCTGGGGCGATCTCGGCGTCGACGCGGTCGAGGACCACGCGTTCGCCGTAACCCTTGGTGAGCGCGCGGAGTCGAACGATCACCGTCGTGCCCTTGCGAGGACCAGCGTTCCGGCAGCCGTGGCCAGGAGCCCGCCGGCGAGCAGGCCCCATCCGGCCGCGTCGGCGGGCCCGCGCGCGGGCTCGGCGACGGATGGTGCGATGGGCGCGCTGAGCGGCGTCGGATCGGTGACCGTTCCGCGTTGGGAGACATCCCACCAGCGACCGGCCTGGCCGAGCATGCGGAACGCGAGCGAGCCGCGGAACAGCTCGAGCTCCGGCGCGGCCACGAGGAGCCGATCTGCCGATGTCCCCTCGGCGTGCGGGAGATCGCCGATCCCGTCGTCATTCAGGTCGTAGCCGCGATAGTCGGACCAGTAATTCCCGCCCCCGGTCGCCGTCCAGGCGCTCCGCGTCGCGCCGGCGCCACGCAGCTGGACCAGATTCTCCACGAAGCTGTTGCGCGAGAAGCTCAGCGCAGCGCTCGGCGAGAGGTCCACACCGACGGCGTTGTACGCGATCTCGTTCAAGGTGACATCGGCCGGAGCGGCGCCCTGGTCCACGCCTTCGGCCTTGATGCCGATGCTGTTCCGCGCGATGACGTTCTCGACGAGCCGGAACCCGACCACGTCCTTCGCCAGCACCGCATACCCGGCCGCCGGGTCGCGCTGGCCGGTGATGGTGTTGCGCGTGGCCTCGACCTGACCGGTGTACATGAGGACGACACCTGCGAGGTTGTCGGCGATGTCGTTCCCGAACACCGTGAGGTGTGTGCCGAACATCGTGTGGACCGCGTATCGGACCCGAGCGATGTGGTTCGAATCGAGTAGCGCGTCGTCGACGTACGAGAGGTAGATCCCGTCGCGTCCGGCCAGGATCTCGTTCTTCTGCACGAGGATCGCGCTGACGTTCCAGAGCGACACGCCGTCGCCCGCCGCGCCGAGGGGGCGATCTCCGTGCTCCATCTCGAGTGCCACCGGGCCGAGGCGCTCCGACCGGCCAATGATCTGGTTGCCGGTGATCCGAACGTCACGAGCACCGCGGACCAGAACGCCGTTGTAGCTGTCCTCGATGACGTTCCCCTCGATGATCGCGCGATCTCCGGTGACGGCGATGCCAGCCGCTTGCTCGATCTGGCCACCGCTCCCGGTGATGTGGAGGCCGCGAACGGTGACATCGGGGGCACTGATGGTGAGCACCGTCCCGCGTCCCCCGCCATCGAGCATGACGTGGCCGTCGGCGACAAGCGTGATCGACCGCGCCAGGGTGTAGTTGCCGTAGTACATCCCGGCAGGGATCTGGACGACGGCGTGCGCCGGCGCGGCGGCGATCGCGGTAGCGAGATCGAACACGGCCGGCGAGCCTGCGCGCGCGGCCGCGGGCGCCGCGGGCGCGGCGGCGATGAGCAGCACGAGCGCCGCGATCCCGAGGGCGAGCCGCCGGTGCGGTCGGGCGCCGAGCTGCAGTTTGGCGGTCAGCGTGACGAGTGCCGCGATGGCGACGAGGAGGACCAGAGCCGGACCGGGGAACGCCCAGACCTGGAAGTTCCAGATCTTTGTCGGCCCGACGACGAGCGGCGTGAACGGCTGGACTCGGAGCGCCGCGTCCGGATCGAGGCTGTGTCCGAACACGAAGAGCCAACGTTGGATGTCAGCGAGGGTGCCGATCGGCACGGCCCACAGCCCGAGTCGAGCGAGCCGGCCGAGCCAGCCTGGGACGAAGATCCCGATCAGCGCGAGAATGCCGGCCCCGAGCAGCGCGATCGGCCAGAGCTGGAGC
>JANLWM010000389.1:0-14132 GCA_031364525.1 Chloroflexota bacterium
CACGACGGTGTCGCCGAACGAGATGCGCGCCGAGCCTTCGGCGAACTTCGAGACGCCCACCTCGATCGTCACCGGCCGCAGCGCGTCCGCTGCGCGTCCGTCAGGCCGCTTGAACTTCGTCACGTGTCGCCTCCCATAGCGCGCGCAGATCGGTGTCGGCATACGACTCGAGCTCGCGACCGTCTTCGCGGGCGCGCGTCTCGACCCGCCGGACGTGAGCGGCGAAACGCTCGTTGGCCTCCCGAAGCGCGGTCTCGGCGTCGAAGCCGCGGTCGCGGGCTTCCGCCACGAGGTCGAAGAGGAGCTCACCCAGGAACTCCTCGTCGTCGACGTCGAGCGGCAGCTGGACGCGCGGCGGCACCAGCTTCACCCGGGCCGCGCGCTCCTGCAGCCGTTCGGCGGCGAACAGCGCCGGCAGGCTCCGTGGTACGCCGTCGAGGATCGATGCCGGTGCCGGCGTGTGCTTCTCCTGCTTTTCCGCGCGCTTGATCTGCTCCCACTGCACCAGCAGGTCGGTGCCGTCGAGGCTCGTGCCTGCGAAGACATGCGGATGCCGCCGGACGAGCTTCTCGCCGATCGCGCGCGACACGTCCGCGAGGTCGAACACGCCCGCCTCGCTCGCGAGCTGGGCGTGGATCGCGATCTGGAAGAGCAGGTCGCCGAGCTCGTCCTTGAGCGTCGCGAGATCGCCGCGGTCGAGCGCATCGAGCGCCTCGTAGGCCTCCTCGAGCAGGTGCGGCCGAAGGCTCGCGTGGGTCTGTTCGCGATCCCATGGGCAGCCGCCCGGCGCCCGAAGCCGTTCGGCGATACGCGAGATGGCGCCGAGGGACGCGAGATCCGCGTACGGGTCGCGCGCCGGCAGCACCAGGAAGCCATCGGCCGCGCTTTGCTCGGCAGCCGCGACGACCGCGGCCGGGTAGTGCTTCAGGAGGAACGCTCGGTCGAGGGGTGCGTCGAGCGCGATCGCCACGGCGCGCGCCGACGCGAAGGCGTGCCGGTCGAGCGCGGAGGCGGGCACGATGTCGACGCCGCCCGGCCAGGCCTCGAGGGCTGCCCGCAGGGTCTCGCTAGGGAGCGAACTCATACCCCGTCACGAGCTTCTGCAGACCGTGCAGGCGACGATTCTGGTCGAACCAATAGGCGTAGGCGCTGTCGTGGATCTTGGTCGTCTGCTCCTCGGTCAGCGCGCGCGCCGGATCCTTCTCGACGACCTTGTAGAACTCGGTCGAGCCGACGCTCGAGAACTGGCGGCTCACCGCGCCCGGGGCGAGGGCGAAGAGCTCCGCCTCCTTGGACACGCTGTCGAGCTGACCGCGCGCGAACCAGCCGATGTCGCCGCCCGCCTCACCCTCGGTCTTGTTATCGCTGTACTGCTTCGCGACCGCGGCGAAGTCCGTGCCCTTCGCGAGCTCGGCCTTCACGTCGGTCACCTTCTTGAGGGCATTCGTGAAATCGGTCGGCAGCTTCGTGGTCGGCGCCGGCAGGTTGATGACGATGTGAAGCAGGTGCACCTGCTCTGCCGGAGACTTCACGGACTGCGCTTGCGCGACCTCCGTGTAGTGCTCGCGCAGCATGTCGTACTTCGTATGCAGCAGGATCTCGTCGAGACCGTAGCCGCTCGTGAGCCACCGTTGGACAAGAGGGTTCGCCTCCGGACCGCGACGCTCCTCGAGTTGGATCACGTGATACCCAAAGTTGGTCTTCACCGGGTCGGTGATCTCGCCGGGGGCCAGCTTCTTCACGGCGGCCTCGTACTCGTCCACGAGGTTGCCCTTGCTTGCCCAGCCGATCTCGCCACCCTTGTCCTTGGAGCCCGGATCGTCGGATGTGGTCGCGAGCTTGTTCCAGAGGTCCTGGTCCTTGGGAGCAGCCTTGAGCTGCTTCGCGATGTCGGTCGCCTTCGCGAGCGCGGCCGCGACCGCGGCGTCCTTGTCCGTCGCGGTGTCATCGATCTTCACGAGGACGTGCCGAGTGCGGTACTGGCTGAACGCATCGACATACCGGGCGCGCACGTCGGCATCCGGGATCACATAGCGATCCTGGCGAGCGACCGCCTCAAGGAGCAGCTGCTCGGCGAGGGAGTTGATCGCGACGCCGTCGTAGTCCGACTTCTGCTGCTGGATCTGCGGGTCGTTCTCGAAGCCGACCGGGATCCCGTTGTCGGCGTAGAACTTCACGAGCTCGTACCCGCGCTCGTGGTTGTAGAGCCGCGACGGAAGATCGTGCCCATCGATCGACACGATCGCTCTGAGGTTGGCCTCGTAGTAGCGAGTCGCGCCCGCCCACACCATCAGCCCGACAGCGCTGCAGAGCAGCACCGTGAAGACGACCACGATGATCGTCTGCTGACGCCGCTCGCGCTGCCAGCGCGCCATGCGCTGTTGCTGGGTCAGTCGCGGGAGTGGGATGCGTCGCGACACGAATGCTCCCCCGTCCGGTGGTCGTGCGGCCCTGAACGGGCCCTAATAGGCACGGAGCCCGCGATGCGGGCTCAGGGATGATGGTAAAGGCTGCGGTAGACCGCGAGCGTGTCGTCCGCGGCGCGGTCCCAGCTGAACCGCGCGGCTCGCGGCTTCGCCCGCGATCGAAGGTCTGCTTGCAGCGCGCTCGAGGCGAGCAAGGTCACGAGCGCCTCCCCGAGCGCATCGGGATCGCGCTCGTCGACGAGGAGGCCGGCGTCGCCCACGACCTCAGCGACCGCTCCGGCGCGATAGCCCACGACCGGCGTGCCCGCGGCGAGCGACTCGAGCGGCGTGAGGCCGAAGCCTTCGAGCCAAGCCGCATGGAGAAGGGCCTCGGCACCGGCGTACAGCGCCGCGAGCATCGGGTCGTCGATGCCGCCGGTGATGACGACTCGGGCCGGATCCACGCGCGATGCGGCGAGCGCGTCACGCATCAGGGGCGCGAGCTTGCCCAAGGTCCCAACGATCACGAGCCGGAGCTCAGGCTCGCGCTCCGCGGCGCGGGCGAACGCGCTGAACAGGCCGGCCATGTTCTTTCGCGGATCGAACTGGCCCACGTAGAGGACGTACCGGCCCGGCACCCCGAAGCGATCGTGCGCGACCGCGGCGCCAGCCTCGCGCGACGGCGGACGGAAGCTTTGGTCAACGGCTTCGGGGATCACGCGCACGCGCTCGGGTGCGACGCCGAGCCGCGCGACGACGTCGGCCTTCGTCGCCTCGGACACCGCGATGATCGCGTCGGCCCGCTTGGCGAGCGCGTACTGCCAGGCGTGGCCGATGCGCGCGTACGGCAGCCGCAGGTAGTGCGCCGGCCAGTGGAGCGGCGCGAGATCGTGCAGCGTCAGCACGACCGGTCCGCTTCTTCGCCACGGTGCCGGCAGCCCGAGCTGGACCGAGTGATAGAGGTCGCCCTGACCGGCGAGCTCGAAGGGCAGGAGGACCGGATCGACCATCAGCATCGAAAGCTCGGGGCGGCGGAACCGGAATGTCGCGCGGGTGAGATGGATCGGAAGTGGCGAGGGATCGGCCATCGGGAAGTTCCGAAGCGTGAGCAGGGTCCAGGCGATGTCGTCGGGTGCGCGGCGCGCGAACGCCGCGAGCAGATTGCGGGAATAGCGGCCGATGCCGCGCGTGCGGCTCACCGTCTGGAGATGTCGCGCATCGAAGACGACCCGCATGGGCCTCCGTACAGTAGGCCGCAGATGCTCTCCATCGTCGTGCCCACGTACAACGAGGCGGGCTCGGTGCCCATCCTCGCCGACCGGCTGCACGCCGCCCTCGGCGCGCGACCCTGGGAACTCATCATCGTGGACGACGGCTCGCCGGACGGCACCGCGGACATCGCGGCGGGCCTCGCGCCGCGGATCCCCGTGCGGGTCGTGCGACGCGCCGGAAAGGCCGGGCTCGCGAGCGCGGTCGTCGCCGGCTTTGAAGCGTCCAGTGGGGATGTGCTGCTGGTGATGGACGCGGATCTCTCGCACCCGCCCGAGGTGGTCCCGGCGCTCGCCGATGCCATCGCGAACGGCGCGGATCTCGCGGTCGGTTCGCGGTACGTCAGTGGCGGTGGCGTCATGGATTGGCCGCTCAAGCGGCGGGTCGTGTCCCGGATCGCCTGTCTCATGGGCAACGCGCTCGTCCCGGTGCGGGACGCGACGAGCGGCTTTTTCGCGCTTCGGCGGCCGGTCATCGACGGCGTCCGGCTCAACCCCATCGGTTTCAAGATCGGATTCGAGGTCATCGCGCGCGGCCACTACAAGAGGGTGGTCGAGGTGCCGTACACCTTCCGCGATCGCGAGCTCGGCTCATCGAAGTTCGGCCGGCGCGAGATCGTGCAGTACGTCGTCCAGCTCGGTCAGGTCGCGCGCGACAAGGTGCTCCGGAGGATCTGATGCGCATCGCTGATCTCGAGATCCGAACGGCGACCCTTGACGACGCGGCGACCGCGGCGGACATCGATACCGAGGCGCACCCGGACGATCCCGAGGATCCGGAGATGACCCGGCACTGGTGGTCGATCGCGGCGGAGGACGACGTGACCGACCGCAGGATCGCGCTGCTCGACGGCACGCCGGTGGGCTACGCGACCCGCGAGCATCCGGCCTGGTCAAAGATGCCCGAGCGCTTCGCGAGCCTCGGCGCGGAGCTGCGACCGTCAGCCCGGACCGCGATCAGATTGGACGCGCTCTACGCGATGGTCGAAGAGGCCGCGCGCGGTGACGGGACTCAGAAGGTGACGGCGTGGGCGTGGGAGCACGACGAGCTCGCGCTCGAGGTACTCAAGGGCCGCGGACTCAACGAGGAGCGCCGCGAGCGCTTCTGGGAGCTCGACCTCGTCGAGGGACACGATCGCATCACGACGATGGCCGCCGAGTCGAGGGAGCGCATGCGTAGCGAGGGGGTCACGGTCCTCACGCTCGCCGACGACACCGACCCCGAGAAGTTCGAGAAGCTGAAGCGCATGAGCGACGAAGCGGAGGGCGACGTTCCGACGAGTGAGCCGTTCGTGCCGCTCGAGATGCAGGAGTTCCTGGAGTGGTTCGAATCACCCGGGTTGCGCCCCGACCGGATCTGGCTTGCCCGGGAGGGCGACGAGATCATCGGGATCTCGCAGCTCTCCTACCCGCCGGTCCGCGGCGTCGTCTCCACCGATTGGACCGGAATGGCGCGGAAGGCCCGGGGCCGCGGGATCGCTCGCGCGCTCAAGTGCGAGACGCTCCTGCAGGCCATCGGCTTGGGCGTCGACCGCGTGCGCACCGACAACGACAGCACGAATGCGCCGATCCTCCACATCAACGAGACGATGGGCTACCGCCGCCGGCCGGACATGATCCAGCTGCTGAAGGCGCTCTAGCCGCCGGCGACGGCCTCGCCGAGGACGATCTCGCGCTCCCGAGCGCGAAGGATGACCCTCGTGACCGCCGGAGCGCCCGGCTGCACGACGATCGGAAGCCGGCCCTCACCGAGCCACGCCGCTAACCGGACCGGGTCGGCGGTGAGCTCGAGGCGCGCGAGCGTGACCTCCCCTGTACGGTGGGCCGCCGACAGGCGACCGGGGTGCGGCGACCGAGGATCCCATTCGATGAAGAACGGCAGCGCCGGCTCGGCGGCCGCAGCCTCGAGGCCCGCACCCCGCCAGCGAAGCTCCGCGCCGGATGGATCCAGTCTCGAGCCGTCAGAAATACCCAGGTCCAGCCGGCGGGCAACGCTATCGAGGTCCTTCGTGCGGACCGCCCAACCGATCAGGCGGCCGGATCTCGAACGCATCCCATCGACCCACCGTCCGAAGGTGCTCTTGCTGGCCGCGATCTCGTCCACGACCGTCACCAGCTCGAGGTACGAATCGCCGAGGGGCACGATCCGGTTGGCCGTGCCCCATGCCGTGTGACGACCGCCCTCGAGGGAGGTGAGTCCGAATCGAGCCTCGAGCTGCGCTGCGGCCGCCGCGAGATCGGTGACGGCCAACAGCACGTGGTCGAGCGCAAGCTCCGTCGCGGGACTCAACGGTCAGGCCGCGCCAAGCTCCTCGCGCAGCGCGTCGATGACGTAGGTCTGCTCTTCGTCGGTCATCGTCGCGAACAGCGGGATGAGCATCGTGTGCTGCGTGGCCTCCTCGGTGATCGGGAGCGAGACCTTGCCGATACGGTCGGTGTAGGTCTTCTCGAGATGCGAGGCCATCACGCCGCGGCGCGTCGCGATCCCGCGATGGAGCAGATTGGTCATGAGCTCCTCGCGATCGACCTTGCAGTCCTTCGTGAGACGCAGGCAGTAGCTCTGGTACGTGTGCGTGGCATACGCAGGCACGTACGGGATCTCGAGGCCCTTGATCTCCGGCAGCTCGCGGTTGTACCGCTCGGCCTTTTCGATCCGGGTCTTGAGCAGCTCGGGAAGCCGGCGCAGCTGGACGAGCCCGATGGACGCCTGGATGTCGGTCATCCGGTAGTTGAAGCCGAGCTCGGCGTACTCCTCGATGATGATCCGGTCGGCCTTGTGGCGATCAAGGTCAGAGACGCTCATGCCATGCGCGCGCAGCTTGCGGGCGCGGTCGGCGAGCGCGTCGTCGTCGGTCGTGATCATGCCGCCCTCGCCGGTCGTGATGACCTTTCGCGGGTGGAAGCTGAACACGGTCTGGTGCGCGTTCGATCCGGTCTTGCGACCCTTGTACTCGCTGCCGATCGTTGGCGCCGCGTCCTCGACGACGTCGATGCCGTGCTTCTTTCCGATCGCGTTGATCGCGTCCATGTCACAGGTCATGCCGATCTGATCGACGGGCATGATCGCCTTCGTCTTCTTCGTGATCCGCTTCTCGATGTCATTCGGGTCGACGTTGTACGTCCGCGGGTCGATGTCGGCGAAGACGACCGTCGCGCCGGTGTAGAGGATGGCGTTCGCCGACGCGATGAAGGTGAACGACGGGACGATGACCTCGTCGCCGGGACCGACACCCGCGGTCGCGAGTGCCAGGTGCAGGCCGGTGGTGCAGGAGGTCGTCGCGATGCCGTGCTTCGCGCCGACGTAGGCCGCGATGGCCTTCTCGAACTCCGCGACCTTCGGCCCTTGGGTCACCCAGCCGCTCTTGATCGACTCGTACGGCGCCCGGGCCTCTTCCTCGCCCAGCGACGGCTTCGTGATCGGGACATTCATCTTCTTGCGCGTCTCAACTGCCATCTTTAAGGACCTCTTTCCGCCATTCGATCAGCCGCTTCACGCCGTCCTCGAGGCTCGTCTGCGCCTCGAAGCCGAGCAAGTCCTTGGCCCGCCTCGGATCACCCACCCGCCGCGCGGGGAGCGCGCCCTCCGGCTGGGGCTTGAACTCCAGCCCCACGGAGCTGCCGGTGAGCCGCAGGAGGAGCGCCGCGAGGTCCCGCATCTTGGTCTCGACCCCGCTGCAGACATTCACGATAGCGGCCGGGGCACTGCTCTCGCAGGCCAGCAGATTCGCGCGGGCAACGTCGCTGACGTACACGAAATCCACCGACGATGACCCGTCGCCGAAGAGCGTGAGCGGCTTCCCCTCATCGATGAGGTTCAACCAGCGGATCATGACCTCGACGAACCGCGAGCGGACGTCCATCCGCGGGCCGTACACGTTGAAGTAGCGGAGCGCCGTGACCGGGATGCCGTGCAGGTGCGAGAACGCGCGGGCCAGCTGCTCGTTCGCGACCTTCATCGAGCCGTAGAAGGTCGTCCCGTTCAGCGGCTGGTCCTCGTGCATGGGAAGGGCTTCCGGCTCGCCGTACACGACGGCACTCGACGCGAGCACGACGCGCTTCACCTTCGCCGCGGCCGCCGCCTCGAGGACGTTGAACGTGCCGTCGACCATGACCTCCTGACATTCACGTGGCGACTCCTGGCAACGGGTCCAACGCAGCGCCGCCTGATGGAACACCACATCCGCACCATCGATCGCCGCGGTCACGGCCTCGCGGTCGCGGATGTCCATCTCGCGCAGGCTCGCCTTCCCCGACTTCAGCGCGCCGGCCAGATTTTCCGGTACGCCTCGTACCAGCGCGTCGAGCGCGACGACCTCGCGGGCGCCGGCCGCGATCGCGCCATCGACGATGTGCGAGCCGACGTTGCCGGCGCCACCGGTGACGACGACGCGCGCGCCGGAGAGCGTGCTCAACGGCGGCTGCGCAGGAATTTCGCGGGCACGCCCGCGTAGATCGCGTACGGCGGGACCTCCGTGTCCCTCGTGACCACTGAGCCTGCACCGACGATCGCACCCGCGCCGATGTGCGCGCCGGGCAGGAGGACGGCATTGACGCCGATGTCCGCGCCGTCATCGACACGCACCGGCTTGATGATGAGATCGGTCTGAATGATCGGCACGTCGGCCGGCTCGCCGGTGTGCTCGCTGCCGAGCACCTTCGCGCCCGGGCCCCAGCCGACGTACTCGCCGAGCTCCATGTCGCGGCAGTCGAAGTACGACTGCGGCCCGACCCAGGTGTGCGCGCCGATGACGCAGCGGCCATCGTGGCGGCCCTGGAGATAGGTCTGGTTGCCGATGAACACCGCGTCGCCGATCTCGAAGGTGTGCGGATGGAGGACCAGGACGCCGACCCCGATCCGCACGCCGTTGCCGAACGCCTTGCAGAGCGCGCGCAACACGACGCGGCGCGCGCGAGCCCCCGACGAGGTGTCGTCGTAGCAGACCGCGGAGTAACGGGCGAGCAGCTGCTCCTTCGATTCGGTGGCCCGGAGGTCCGCCGACTCTTTCAGCTCGTCCGGCGGATCCGGCTGCACGGCCTGGACGCCGTGGACCGCCTTGACGACGCGCTCTGGCCCCGCGGTCACGCTGTGAGGAAGTCCTTCACCGCACCGGCGACGGTCTCGACCTGCGCGTCGGTGAGCTCCGCGTACATCGGCAGCGAAAGCACCTCGCCCGCGAGCCGCTCCGTGACGGGGAAGTCACCCCGGCGATAGCCGAGGAAGGCCGAGGCTTCCTGCAGGTGGATCGGGACGGGGTAGTGGACGCCGGTGCCGATGCCCCGCTCAGCGAGGTGCTGCTTCAGCGCATCGCGCTTTCCGTCGGGCACCCGGATCGCGTACACGTGAAAGACATGGCGGCCGCCGGAAGGGATCTCCGGCGTGATCACGCTGCTGCCGGCGAACTGCTCGTTGTAGTGGCGGGCGATCGCCTGGCGGCGCGCGTTCCATTCGGGAAGCTTGCGCAGCTTGATGCGGAGGATCGCGGCCTGGATCTCATCGAGCCGCGCGTTGTACCCGACGACCGGGTGGTAGTAGCGGGTGCTCTGGCCGTGCTCGCGCAGCGACCGAAGCTCCGCGGCGAGCGCGTCGTCGTTCGTCGTGATGCTCCCCGCCTCGCCGTACGCCCCGAGGTTCTTGCTGCAGTAGAACGAGAACGCGGACGCGTTCCCGGCGTTGCCGGCCCTCCCACCGGTGTCGAGCATCGCGCCGTGGGCCTGGCAGGCGTCCTCGATCACTTGAAGGCCGCGATCCTTTGCGAGCGCAAGGAGCGGCTTCATGTCGATGGTCCGCCCGTAGAGGTGGACCGGCATGATCGCCTTCGTGCGCGGGGTGATCGCCTGCGCCGCCGCGGCGATGTCCATGTTGAAGGTCTTCTCGTCCACATCGACCAGGATCGGCCGCGCGCCCGAATACAGGACCGCCTCGACCGTCGCGAAGAACGTGTGCGACACGGTGATGACCTCGTCGCCCGACGAGATCCCGAGGGCCCGGATCACGAGCTGGAGCGCGTCGGTGCCGCTGCCCACCCCGATGGCGTGCTTCGCGCCACAGAACGCGGCGAACTCCTGATCGAACGCTTTCACGTTCGGGCCGATCGTCAGCTGCATGCCCTCAAGAACGTCGTCGATGGCCGCCCGAACCTCGTCCTTGATCGTGCGGTACTGGGCCTTGAGGTCGACGAGGGGGATGTCGGTCTTGGTCATGACGGTCATGTCGTTTCGGTCTCCTTCAGAGCGGCCTCGATATTCTCGCGGTGCATGCGGAGGTGGATGAGCGCCGGCATCGCGAAGTAGCGCTTCAGGCCTTCCGTGCCACCCTCGGCCTGAAGGAATTGGTCCGGCTGTAGCGCGCGGAACGCGTCCATCATGCGGCTGTGCGCAGTGAGCCATCGCTCGAATCGCTCGGCAAGCGGCCGGTCGCGCCACGTCTCGTAGGTCTGGGCGTTGAGCTCATCGAACGGCGTCTCGATGCCAAGGAACGGACGGGACCCCCGCTCGTCCGGCGCGCCGCCTTCCGTTGCCATCTTCTCCGCGACCCTGGCCGCGAGCTCCTGCCACCAGGCCATGTGCGTGATCATGTCGCGCACCCGCCAGCCCGGCCCTTCGCCGAACACCGGCCGATCGAGCTGCGCCTCGTCCAGGGAGCGAAGCTGCGTGTCGAGCGCGTGCCACTCGCGCTCAAGGACACCGATGGCCTGCTGCTTCAGGTCGGTATCGCTCACGCCTTCACCTCACGAGCGTCGTCGAGCCAGCTGTAGGCGTGCGGGAAGATGCCGGTGAAGCACGCGAGCTTGGTGATCTCGTCCTTGATCTCCACTGCGGGATTGCCGGCGACCACGCTCCGCGGGGCGACCGCCTTTCGTACGACGCTGCCGGCACCGACGAGCGAGTTCGCCCCGATCTCGACGCCCGGAAGGATCGTGCTGTTCGCGCCGATCCGCGCGGCCTTCCGGACCACGCCGCCGCGGACGCAGTCGAGGTACGCCGGACACATCGGGTGCGGGTCGTCGGTGAAGACGACGTGCGGACCGAGGAACACGTCATCCTCGATCGTGGTCAGCTCAAGGAAGCAGCCGGTGTGGATCCGGACCCGCGAGCCGATGCGGTTCCCGAACTCGAGCGCCGCGTGCGTCCCCACCGAGACGTCGTCCCCAAGGACGTTGTCCTCGCGGATGGACGCGCCCTGGCCGGTCTGGAGCCGCGCGCCGATGGTCGTGCCGGCGTAGATCGTGGTGAAGGGCCGGATGACCGCACCTGGCCCGATGAGCAGCGGCAGCTCTCCGTCCTGCTTCCCGCGCGGCGCACGTCCGAGGATGACGTACTCGCCGACCACGCAGCCGGCGCCAAGATCGACGTTCGGCGACACGATCGCGGTGGGATGGATCGACAGACCGATGCTCGTCACCGCGCGACGGGCTCCCGGAGCTGCACGCGAGCCCCCTTCGCTTTGAGGGACCGGTTCGCGCCCTCGAGCGCGCGGACGACGCGCAGGCCGGCCTCGCCGTCGCTGCGTGGCACAGCACCGCGACGGATGCAATCGATGAAGTGCCGGACCTCGAGCTGGAGCGCCTCGGTCACGGCGACCCGCGGGCTGTGGATGTCGCCCGAGCGGTAGCTCCGGCGCAGCTCGTCGGCCGAGAGCTCATCGACGCCGTGGTCGTAGATCTTCACCTTCTCGGACGAGTGGCCGTCGTCGTACACCGCCATCTTCTTGTCGCCGATCACGGTCATCGTCCGCAGCTTGCTCGGCGCGAGCCAGGAGAGGTGGGCGTGGGCGATCGCGCCGGACGGGAAGCCCATCGTGAGGAACACGACGTCCTCGATATCGCTCTGGACGTAGCAGCCGCCGATGCACTGCACCCAGTCCGGCTCCTCCTGGAGCCAATAGAGGACGATCGACACGTCGTGCGGTCCGAGGTCCCAGAGGACGTTGAAGTCGAACTGATGCAGCCCGAGATTGACGCGCTGGCTGTCGACGTACTGGATCTTCCCGAGCTCGCCCTTCTCGATGATCGCGCGGACCGTCGTCACCGCGGGGTTGTAGACGAACGTGTGGCCGACCATCAGCGTCTTGCCTGCGCGCTTCGCCGCCGCGACGATCGCTTCCGCGTCGGCGACGGTCCCGGCCAGCGGCTTCTCGACGAAGACATGCTTGCCGGCGGCGAGGGCCTCTTCCGCGAGCGGCCGGTGGGTCGAGATCGGCGTCACGATGCACACCGCGTCGATCGCGGGATCGTTCAGCAGCTCGCGATGGTCGGTCGTGGTGCGGACCGCAGGGAAACGCTTGTGCAGCGCGCCGAGGCGCTCTTGATCGAGATCGGCCACCGCCACGATGTCCGCCCCCGGCGCCTCATTGATGTTGCGGACCAGGTTCGGCCCCCAGTAGCCCGCCCCGATGACGCCGAGGCGCAGCTCCTTCTCCTGCTTCATCGCTGGCCTGCGGCCAGCGAGTGCTCAGGGCTGGTGGACTCGCTCGTCGCGGCAAAGCCGCTCCTCACTCGTTCTCTCACGCGAACACCCGATCCTCATAGGGAACGTCACCGATGGCCTCCTGCTTGGTGCGGCCCGAGGCCAGGAAGTCGGCCATCGCGAGCCCCATCTCGGAGGCGATGTCCATGTCGACGTACTTATACAGGCCCTGGCGGCCGCCGGTGACCAGTCCGGGGAACCGCATCAGCTCGGCCATGAGCGTATCGATGGCCCGTTCGTATCCCACCATGTAGACCGGATAGCCGAACGTCGAGCGGAGGACCACGGACTCCGCGAGCTCCGACATCTTCATGAACCCCTCTTGCTCGAGCTCCTGCGCGCAGATCTTCCCGAGCTCATCCGGATCCGCGTTCCAGATCCGGTCGTTCACGTCGCAGGTGATGTCGCACAGCAGGATGGTCTCGTCCGGCGCGCAGATCTCCGAGCCACCGTAGTTGCGGGTCTCGGATAGCCGGTTGAACGTCTTGTCTTGGAAGTAGATGGACTGCGCCGGAAGCGCGTGGGGCCGCTTCACCCGAAGGCCGACGATGGTGAGGGCCCGAAAGCGAAGATAGCGCGCGGCGGCCTTCGCCTCGGGCGAGACTGCGTCGCCGAGCAGATCGATGAGCGCCGGCAGCGGGGCGGTGTTCACGATGCGGTCGCAGGCGATGCGCTGCTCCGCGCCGCGATCGGCCGACCACGGGTCGACGGCCGTCTCGGTCCCCGAGGCGAGCATGCAGAGCTGCCCGCCGCGGTCGGTCGCGGGCACCATCCGGTAGCGCACGCCGACGACGCGATCGCCATCAAGCTCGATGCCGGTGACGAGCGTGTTCGTGTGGACCTGGTTCGTGGCGGATGCGGTGCGGATGCGCTCCGCAAGTCGATCGGAGATGAGCCCCGCACCCTTCGGCGGATAGAAGAGCTCGATGACCAGCGGTGCGTAGCGGTGCTCGGTGCCCGTGCGCTTCGCGTAGCCCTTCCGCAGCGACGACATCACGACCTTCATCAACGAGATGTGCGGGATGCGGTGCTGCGCGAACGATGCCGCCAGCTGTGACGGCGGCATGCCCCACACCTTCGCGGTGTATGGACCGAAGAACATGTCGTAGAGCGTGCGACCCATCGCCTGGACGACCCAGTCCTCCGCTGAGACGAGCGGCCTCGGCCGGATCTTCCGGCGAAGCGACTCCACGAAGAAGTCGAGGAACGCGCGGACCGCGACGATCGGCGACATGCTCTTCGCGATGTCGAGCGCCTCGAGCGGGTACTTGTAGTACTTCCCGCGGAACTTGATCGAGACGTTCTTCTTCTTGGCCGGGAAGCCGTCGGAGGCGATCTCCTTGAACAGATCGAGCACGCGTTGATTGCGGGCGTGATAGGCATGCGGCCCGAAGTCGAAGCCCGCGCCGGTCTTTCCCGGGAGCGTCGTCGCGAGCCCGCCGAGGAAGTGCTGCGCCTCGAGGACCGTCACCTGCTCGCCCTGGGCGGCAAGGCTCGATCCGGCGGCAAGCCCGCAGATGCCGCCGCCGATCACGACCGTGTGGGACACGGTCAAATCCTAGGGTTTCGCCTGTGCCCGCGCCGTCAGCGAAGCTGCAGCGCGAACACCTACTCGACCACGTCCCGCAGGTCCTCGATCGCCACCTTCTCGATCGCCTTGAAGTCCCGGTCGACGCCGTCAGGGACGGCCGCGTACCCGGCGAAGTAGCGCGCGTCGCGCTCCGATCCTCCACGGCGCGGGTCCATCCGCGCATCGCGGTCCACGAGTGCCAGGCCCATGCTCGCGAGCCCACCGAGGTACGCGAAGTACGGCTGCGTCGTCCACTTCGCGAGGAGGAGCGCGATGAGGATGACGCCGCACGCCGCGAGGGTCGCGACGCCGATCGT
The DNA here is from genome assembly GCA_031364525.1 of Chloroflexota bacterium. GTDB lineage: Bacteria > Chloroflexota > Limnocylindria > P2-11E > P2-11E > UBA4735. The sequence goes on from JANLWM010000389.1 coordinate 14,027, forward strand.
CGGGATGCGCGCGCGCAGGCCGATCCCGAGCGCGGCGAGCGAGACGAGGAACTCGGCGGCGAAGAACGCGGTCAGGAACCCGTCGATGTCGACGTACCGCTGGAGC
>JANLWM010000001.1:0-2002 GCA_031364525.1 Chloroflexota bacterium
CCTCCAGCGGAAATCGACCCCCGGCTCGAAGACGGCGGCGTCGAAGCCAAGCGGGTACCGATCGATGTAATAGCCGTGCGCGTGGCGCTCGAGCACGTCGTAGCCCGCACGCGCGACGACGTTGAAGAGCGTCGTCGACACCTGGCAGAGTCCTCCACCGATCACATTCTCGTCCGACCTGTTGTTGATGATCGCGCCCGCGTACGCGTACCCGCGCTCGACGGTGACGGGACCGAGCTTGTCCCAGAACGAGAACGTTTCGCCCGGGGCGATGACGAGATCGTTGAACTGCAGCGCGCCGGTCGTGATGTTCGCGTGCCGCGAAGCGCTCGGCGGATACGTCGTCGTGAACGTCGCCACCGGTGTCATCCGGCCCACCAGCGCGGTGGCCTGCTCGGTCGTGAAGAGCGGCACGTCGCGCACGAACGCCGGCTCGAAGACGCGCGGCGCCCTGACCGGCCGGACGAGCTCCGCGATCGCGTCGGCGATGAGGAGCGGCTGGTCGATCTTCACGCCCTCGACCGCCGCGACCACGGCAAGCGACCCGTCGGGCTGGACGACATACGACGCGCTCGTTGCGGGATGATCAAGGACCTTGGCGACGCCCGCGGCCCAGGTAGCGACACGGGCTTGATCGAGGTGAACGCGGTAGATGTAGCGGATCGCCGGCGCGGTCGCCCCATCGGGGATCGCCTCAAGCTCGCCGGGTGCCGCAACGGACCGCTCGATGACCAGAAGCGTCGCGAGGCCCGCCGGGTCCTCGCTGACCACACGGCCGCCGGCGCGTACCTCGAGTGCCGTGACCACGGCCTTCGCGCTGGCCGCGTCGCGGAGGCCGCTGGCATCGACCGACGGATACGTCAGGTGGAGCGGCACCCCGACCGCGCGCTCACCGAGGCTCCGGGCCTGGAGCAACGATTCGCGGAGCGCGGCGCGGTCCGTGCGCTGCCCGACGATCGCCGGCCGCACCTCGATCCCCTTATTGGTCGCGGCGATCGCGCCGTCAGCCGGGACGCGATCCAGTGCCGCCGCGATCGTGCCGATCCAGGTGTCGAGAGACGCGCTCGTTGGCCGCATCCCGAACGGCACCGTCGCCTGCCCACTGAGCGCGCCGGCCCAGGCAAGGAGTCGCTGCACCGCCGTGCCGTTGTGGCCGTACGCGAGCGCGTCTGCCGCCGCACGGTCGACGTCGGGCGCGATCCCGAGCGCGCCGTTCGTGGTCGTCCAGGACGTGCCGTCAGGAGCTTCGGCCGTCACGGGTGCACCGGCCCACGGCCGCGCGATGGCCCGGTCCAGCCGATCGTGGATCTCAGAAGCGGATGCGCCTCCGACATCGACGCCGGCCACGCTCACGCGCGGGAGCGCGCGGCCGGCGAAGCCCTCGGTCAACGCGAGCGCGAACACCGCGACGGCGAGCGGAGCAAGCATCGCCGCGATCACGCGTCCCGAAGGAGCGCCACCACCAAATGTCCGCTCGAGCTTTGCGAGAACTGCCATGCCATACAACATCGCATAGTTCGTACCGCTAGCCAGGACAGCGAGCGCACGGCTGCGCCCGTTACAAGAACGTCACCGTGGGGCACAGGGACGACCCAAGAGGAGAGCCGAAACAGACTCGTATCGACGACTGGGCCGTCGTCGGGGCTGGCGGTGGTCGCCTGAGCGCAGGCGCGTCCGTCTTGAACGCGACCGAGGAGGGCTTTGCCCGACGAGGGAGCACCACCAGCCCTGAGCCCGCGTCGAGGCCGCAGCTGACCCGCAGGTCAGCGCAGGCCGAGATGCTTGATCAGGGAAGGTACGGGCGGGGATCGACGGCACGCCCGTTGAGGATGGTCATGAAGTGCAGGTGCGGACCGGTGGTCCAGCCGGTCATGCCTTCGTAGGCGATGAGCTGTCCCGCGTTCACGTTCTGCCCGGCCTGCACGACCGGCGGATGCACGCGATCGTCCAGGTGACCGTAGAGCGTCGAGAAGTTGTTCCCATGGGCGATGATCACGACGGT
>JANLWM010000045.1:0-3916 GCA_031364525.1 Chloroflexota bacterium
TATGCGGGCCAGCGCGTGCTCGTGATCGGGAGCGGCCACTCCGCGTTCGACGTGCTCATCGACCTCGCCGCGCTTCCGCGGACAACGGTCACCTGGCTGGTGCGCCGTTCGTTCGCGGACGCGAAGTACGGCGGCGCGGAGAGCGACGCATTGCCGGCACGCGGCGCGCTCGGTACGCGGATGCGGGCCCTCGTCGATCAGGGTGCCGTCACGCAGGTCGTCCTGCGCATCGCGGCGTTGCGGGAGACGGCCGAGGGCGTCTTCGTCTCCGACGGCGCGACCGAGATCGGCCCGTTCGACCGGATCATCGCTACGACCGGGTTCCGCCCAGACCTCGCACCGCTCCGCGAGCTGCGGGTCCGGCTCGACGAGATCCTCGAGGCGCCGCCCGCGCTCGCGCCGCTCATCGATCCGAACGTCCATAGCTGCGGCACGGTCCCGCCCCACGGAGCCCGCGAGCTCGGCCATCCGGAGAAGGACCTCTTCATCGTCGGGATGAAGAGCTACGGCCGGGCGCCGACCTTCCTCATGCTCACCGGCTACGAGCAGGTGCGCTCGATCGCGTGCGCCCTCACCGGTGATCTGACCGGTGCCGAGTCGGTCGAGCTCGTGCTCCCGCAGACGGGCGTGTGCTCCGGTGGAGGCTCCGACTGCTGCGACGGTGTGGACTGCAGCTCCGCGGAGAGCACCTGCTGCGGCACCAGCGACACCGTGATCCCGCTTTCGGCACTGACCGCCGCGCGCCGATAGCCTCGTGGCCGTGAGCGCTCACGCGCGACGGCCGTACTACGGGTGGACGCTCGCCGCCGTCCTCGGCTTCACCGAGACCGTGTCGTGGGGCGTCCTCTATTACGCGTTCAGCGTGTTGATCCAGCCGACGGCACTCGAGACGGGGTGGTCGCGGGCGGAGATCTCGGGCGCGCTGTCCGTGATGCTCGTCGTCTCCGGCATCGCGGGCCTCGCCGTCGGCCGGTGGCTCGATGAGCACGGTCCGCGGCTCCTCATGACCGCCGGCTCGATCGTGGCCATCCCATTGGTGCTCGCCTGGTCGCAGGCGCGCGACCTCGCGTTCTTCTACGGCATCTGGATCCTCATCGGCATCGTCTTCGCGATGGTCAATTACGGACCGGCGTTCGCGACGATGATCGTGTGGTTCCGCCGGCGCCGCTCGCGCGCTCTTTTGGTCGTGACGATCATCGCCGGCTTCTCGAGCACGGTGTTCGTGCCGCTCACCGCGTGGCTCGTTTCGATCCAAGGCTGGCGGCAGGCCCTCGTGACCCTTGCGATCATGCTCGGCGTCCTCACGATCGCGCCGCACGCCCTGCTCCTGCGCCGGCGGCCGTCGGACATCGGCCTCGGCGTGGATGGTGATCCACCCGACGGGCACCCGGACGCGGCGCCGGTCCAACCGGAGCTGAGCCATTCCTTTCGCGAAGCACTGCGCCATCCGACGTTCCCGTGGCTCGCGCTCGGCTTCGCGCTGTTCGCGCTCGGCGTCGGCGTACCGGTGCACCTGGTCGCATACCTCGGCGACCACGGGTACTCGCTCGCCTTCGCCGCGGCGGCGACCGGGGGCATCGGCGCCGCGCAGGTCCTCGGCCGGCTCCTCTTCGCGCCGCTCGAGAGCCGCCTCGCGCCGCGGACCGTCTCGCTGCTCGTCTTCGCCGGTCAGCCCCTCTCGCTCGTCATCCTGCTGTTGCTACCCGGCGAGCTCGGGGTGGTCCTGTTCGTGGTGCTCTTTGGGGCCGCACGCGGGATGGAGACGCTGCTGCGGCCCACGATCGTCGCCGGCCTGTACGGACCGCGGCGGATCGCGAGCATCGCTGCCGTGCTGACGCTCGCGACGACCCTCACGCAGGCCATCTCACCGGTCAGCCTCGGTGCGGTCTATGACGGCCTGAAGACGTACGTTCCGGGACTCTGGGCGTTGGTCGGGCTCTCGTGTGTGGCGGCGATCGCGGTGTACCTGGGGGATCGCCGACCGGCTAGAGCGTGAGGAGCATCCCGTCCTGCGCGACCTCGATCTCGATCTCGGAAAGATGGGCCTGGGTCTCGGCGCCGAGGTGGGTGAGGATCATCCGGCCGCAATCGAGCTTCGCGCGATTCGCGATGAGCTCCTGGTAGCTGAGATGGGCCGGATCGGACTTCGAGAAGTTCGTGGACTCGCAGATGAAAAGGTCGGCGCCCTTGGCGACGGCGACGAGCTCGTCGCTGAAGCGCGCATCGCCTGAGTACGCGATGAGCTTGCCATCGATCTTCACGCGCAGCCCGTGCGGGTCGCTCTCCGCGACGTGCTTCACCGGAAGCGCGCTCACCTCGGCGCCCCCGAGTGACACCGGAGTCTCCTTGAGGGTGATGAACGAGAGCCCGTAGTCGATCGTGATCTTGCCGAAGAAATCCTTGTAGAGCGCCTCGCCCGCCTTCGTCGCGCGCTGCTGGAGCTCGCGCGGACCGCCGATCGCGAGCGGTGCCTTGCGTCCGGCGAAGTACTGCTCCATCAGGAAGTAGGGGACCCCACCGAAGTGGTCGCCGTGCAGGTGCGAGATCGCGATGGCCTGGATCGTCGCGGGGTCGAGGAATTTCTTGATGGCCGGCAGCGAGGAGCCGCCGCAATCCAACAGCAGCGACGCGCCCGTTGCTTCAAGGTGGATGCAGGCGTGTGACCGGCCACCGTCAGCGAACGCGTTGCCGGTGCCGAGGAACCGGACCTTGACCGTCACCCGATCTCCGCGATCGTGACGGTCCGACGCTCCCGCCAGGACCGGCCCGCGGCCTCGGCGATGCGCAGCGCCTCGAGCGCGTCGGCAGCGGTGCACGGATTCTCCGCCTCGCCCTTGGCGAAGCGGAGGAAGTGGGCGAGCTCGGCGTTGTACGCGTCGCCGAACCGGACGAAGAACGACGGGTACGCCGGACCGGCGAGCGCAGGCGCGTCCGCCTCCACCGAGCGCCACGGCGTGCGCGGGTCGATCCCGATCGCGAGCGTGTCCTTCGCGGCGTGGATCTCGACATGGATGTCGTAGCCGGCCTCGTTGTGCCGCAGCGCGGTCATGAGGCCGAGCGTGCCGTCGGCAAGCTTCAGCATCACCGCGGACGTCCCGACGTCGCCCATGCCCTCGTACTGCGGCACGCCCTTCGTCGATCCGGTCGCGGTCACCTCGGCGACCTCTTGCCCGAACAGCCACCGGGTGATGTCGAAGTCGTGGATGAACTGGTCCTTGAATTGACCGCCAGAGGTCTTGATGTAACCGTCCGGCGGCGGCGTGCGATCGCAGCTGACCATGAGGAACGAGTACACCGCGCCGAGCGATCCGCTCCGCAGCTCCTGCTGGGCCCGTTGATAGCCGGCGTCGAAACGCCGCTGGAAGCCGATCTGGAGCTTCCCGTTCTTGCGCTTCACGTGCTCAACGATCTCGCGCGTCTCCGGGATACCGATCGCGATCGGCTTCTCGCAGAACGTCGGCAGGCCTGCGTCGATCGCGCGCTTGATCAGCGGCGCGTGGGTGTCGGTCGGGGTGACGATGACCATCGCATCGGCGCCCGTGAACGCGTCATCGATGGACGTGACCGCCCTCGCCTTGAGTGGTGCGGCGACTTCCTTCGCACGCGCTGCGTCCGCGTCGAACACGGTGAGTGAGGTCACGCCGGGCAATGCGGCGAGCGTTGCCGCGTGGGACGCGCCGAGACGCCCGACACCAAGAACTGCGATCCGCATGGAACCCTCCCCGACCTGAGACCGCGGCTACTGTACCGGCGATGAGGGAACGGAAGATCGCGGCGGCGCCCATCTCTTGGGGGGTCTGCGAGGTGCCGGGCTGGGGCGTGCAGCTCGCGCCCGATCGCGTCCTCGCGGACGCGGCGCGGCTTGGCTTCAGCGCGATCGAGGCGGGACCGCCCGGATTCCTGCCGACGGACGTGC
>JANLWM010000123.1:0-9600 GCA_031364525.1 Chloroflexota bacterium
CGGAAAGGCCGCCTACGTGCCGGCGCTGGCGCGCGCGGCCGTCGCGGCGGGCGCGGACGGTCTCATCATCGAAGTGCATCCGGATCCGGAGCGCGCGCTGTCCGACGGAGCGCAGTCACTGGACTTCCAGCAGTTCGGGGCGCTCATGAAGAGCGTCGAGCGTTTGCGCCCTCGGCTCGCCGTCGACTAGGACTAGACGGCTTGGCGACCCTCGGGAGCCGCGGTCTCGGTCGCCTCGATGAGCTTGTAGCCGAAGCCGCGTGATGTCTCGATCGCGACCTCGGTGACGCCGCCATCCTGCAGCTTCTTGCGAAGCCGTCCGACGTGGACGTCGACCAGGCGGGTGTCGCTGCCTGGCTCGTACCCCCACACGCCGGTGAGCAGGTCGTCACGCGTGAAGACGCGTCCGGGCTCGCCGGCGAGCGTCTTGAGGAGCTTGAACTCGGTGGGGGTCAGCGGCAGTGCGGTCTCGTGGTGGATCGCCTGCACGCTTCCGAGGTCCACGACGAAGAAGCCGAAGCGGAGCTGGCGGCGATCGCGATCCGCGGCTCCCGCGTAGGTGCGGCGTCGTAGCAAAGCCTCGACCCGCGCGACCAGCTCGTTGTTGTCGAACGGCTTGCCCATGTAGTCGTCCGCACCGATACGCAGCCCGACGACGCGGTCCGGCGGATCGCTCTTGGCGGAGACGAAGAGGATCGGGACGTCGCTCTCCTTACGGAGCTGGAGGCACAGACTGATCCCATCGACGCTCGGCATCATGACGTCGAGCGAGACGAGATCGGGCTTGAATCCGTTGAATACGTCGAGGGCCTGGCGCGAGTCGGTCACGACGCGCACCGAGAATCCCTCCTCACGGAGAACGGTGCCAAGGAGGTTGGCGATGTCCGCTTCGTCGTCCACGACCAGGATGCGCGCGTCGTGCGCGATGCCGCGGTCGGTCGACGTCCCCGGAGATGCAATGGCCATCGGCCCCTTCAATGGGCAATATCGGTGCCATCTGTAACGGACGGCGCACGAACGTCAGGCCAGGGCTTCGTTCACTGCCCCAAGCCGGTCGACGAGCCAGTCCGCCTGCTGGCCCACGCTCTCGGGCCACGGGGCGAAGAAGTACCGGTCGGTCTCCGCTTCGATCCGCTCGCGCGTGCCTGTGCCCTTGGGCGTCGTCGCAAGCGGCTCTGCGGCGGTCACGAGCCCGGCCGCGCGAAGCTCTTGGACCGCCGCCTGGGTGTCCGCTTCCGGCCGGACCGGGCTGCTGAGCAGGGCGACGGTCGTCGCTTCCTTCCGCCAGACCTTGGTCAGCACGTCGAGCGCGGGCCCCGCGAGTCCGGCGTCGCGCCAGGCTTGCACGTGGCAGTCGTCGCGCACCATCCAGAGCCCGTAGACCGCCGCGTCGAGCCGGGCCATCGGCGAGGACGGCTCCTGCCAACGGTGCCGTATGGCGCGCGGGGTGTGCTCGCGGGTCCTCGGCTCGGCCGAGATCGAGGCCGCTCGGAACGCCTGATCGAGCAGACCGGCGAGCCGGTCGAGCTCGCTCGCGTCGATCGGTGTGAGCGACGCGTAGTGCGCATCGATCGCGTGGCGATACTCGTCGAGCGCAGTCCGGCCCTTGTCGGTCAACGACCAGCGCCCGTCCCCCCACGCGATCAGTCCAGCGGACTCCGCGGCAGCTGCGGTCGCCCGGATGGGCCCGTCGGTGGTCCGATAGGTGCGGTTGCCGATGTCCTCCGGGCGCGCACCGCCGGGATCCTGGGTCCCGAGGTCGAGCGCGAACAGGTAGGACGGTCGATCGAGTCCGAAGCGTTCCATCGCGCGCAGCGGAAAGTCCGCCTTCGCCCGCCGGCGCTGCAAGAACTGCGGAATGAGCGGAACGAACGCCAACGGATATGGCTCGCGCATCCTTCGCCTCCTGACACCGCGGTGCCCGCAGTATGCCGCCACGGATCATCCGTACGCTCGTGTGACGCAGAATCCAACGTATGGGACCCACCGACGCCGGCGCACGACTCGCCGAGCTGCACCTCCTCGATGTTCGCGAGCCGGACGAGTGGCAGGCTGGACACATCGCCGGGGCCCAGCACATCCCGCTGCGCGAGCTACGCGCCCGGCTCGATGAAGTGCCGAAGGATCGGACGATCCTCGCCGTCTGCCGGAGTGGGAGCCGCAGCGAGGCCGCGACCCGGGGACTGCGGACGCTCGGATACACGGTCGAGAATCTCGACGGCGGCGTGACCGCCTGGAGCCGTGCCGGCCTGCCGCTCGAGGCCACCGGTGGCGGTCCGGGTCGGGTGATCTGATGCGGGAACCGACAGCCGAGCGCCCGTTCCACGATCGCACGTGGCTGGAGGCGCACCTTGACGATGAGCGCAAGGAGGCCGATCTCCTTGCGGAGGTGCGCGAGACCATCTTCGGTCTGCAGGACGGCGTCACCAGCATCCTCGCCGTCGTCAGCACCGTGGCCGCCGCATCCAACGATTCGTACACGGTCCTCGTCAGTGGGATCGCCGCGACCCTCGCGGAGGTGTTCTCCATGGGGGCAGGCGAATACATGTCCTCCAAGAGCCAGCGCGAGATCTTCGACGCCCAGATCGGCGTCGAGCGCGCCGAGGTCGCGGAGCGGCCCGGCGAGGCCGAGGCCGAGCTCGCCCTGCTGTTCGAACGCGAAGGGTTGGCCGCGGACGCCGCGCGGCGGGTCGCCGCAGAGATCGGGCGTGACCCGAACGTGCTCCTGCGCACGATGGTGGAAAAGGAGCTCGGCGTCACGATCGAAGGGGGCGGCACGCCGCTCCAGGGCGCGCTCATCCTCGCGGGCTCGTTCCTCGTCGCGGCGCTCTTCCCCCTCGTCCCGTACTTCTTCTTCCCGGTCCAAAGTGCGCTCTGGGTCTCCATCGGCCTCTCGGCCGTTGCGATGTTCGCCGTCGGCATCTGGAAGTCCCGCCTCACGAAGCGGAATCCGATCGCATCGGGTCTCGAGATCCTGGTCCTCGTCGCCGGGGCTGCGATCGCAGGCTCGTTCTTCGGTTCGATCCTGCCCGGCCTGCTCGGGGTCGCCGGCATCAAATAAGTACACCCGACTTCGTCGGCGTGCTTGCTGCTCCGCTTCGCTCCGCAGTAACCCGGCACACCCTGTGCACGGCATCCTCATGCCCGGGAGGTGCTGTCATGGGGAACACCGACACGCCGCGTCCATCTGACGATCTCGAGACCGCCGAGCGCAAGAGCCGATCCGTCGATGCGCGCGTCCCTGATCGAGACGGGCCTGACGTCGTTCCCGCGGTCGACCTGCCCGGAGCCTTCGCCGCGAACCTGCCGCAGCAGGGACTTGGCGCTGCCGGACCGCTCGACGGTGGCGCCCTCGGACCGGGCGAAGCTGCGCTCGATCGTGAGCGAAAGGCCCAAGAGACGCCCATCCGGCACGGTTAGCGAGCGGGGGAGCGAGCCCTCCGCGACCAATACAGTGAGAACGATGCGCGTCGCGTTCGTCTCCTCGTCCGTACCCCGCCGCTGTGGCATCGCCACGTTCACCGCGGACATCATGGCCGCGGTCAAAGCGGCCGACCCGACGGTCCGTTGCTCGGTCATCGCCATCGATGAGCCGAACAGCGCCCGCGCCTACACCGCCGAAGTGAAGGCACGCATCCGCCAGCGCGAGCCGGACACGTACCGCGCCGCCGCGACCCTGATCAACGACTCGAGCGTCGACGTGGTGAACATCCAGCACGAGTTCGGGCTCTATGGCGTGTGGAAGGACGGCGTCTACGAGGATCACCTTCGGCCCTTCCTCCTCGAGCTCCGGAAGCCTGCGGTCACGACGCTCCACAGCGTGGTCCCGGACCCGTCGCCGTCCATGCGCGACGCCGTGCGTTCGATCGCGGAGCACAGCGACGAGCTCGTCGTGATGGCGCATACCGCCGCCCGGCTGCTGAAATCCGACTATGGGATCGCAAAGACGCCCGTCGTCATCCCGCACGGGATGCCGGCCATCGAGCCGCGCGGACGTCACGCGTTGAAACGGCGGCTCGACATGACGGACCACACGATCGTCTCGACCTTCGGCCTGGTGGATCCCCGCAAGGGGCTCGAGTACATGATCGGCGCGATGCCGGCGATCGTGGCCGAGCATCCGGACGCGCTCTACCTGATCGTCGGCCAGACCCACCCGGAGCTGCTCAAGCAACGCGGGGAGGAGTATCGCAACACCTTGGAGCGCGCGGTCGAAGACCTCGGCATGTCCCAGCACATCGCCTTCGTCAACGAGTACCTCACCCAACGGGCGATCGTGGACTATCTGCTCGCGTCCGATGTCTACGTGACGCCGTACCTCGATCCGAACCAGATCACGAGCGGTACCCTCGCCTACGCACTCGGTGCGGGCAAGGCCATCGTCTCGACCCCCTATCTTCACGCAGTGGAGGCGCTCGCTGACGGACGGGGCATCGTGGTCCCGTTCCGCGACTCGAGCGCGATCGCCCAGGCCGTGCAGCGGATCCTTGCCGATCCCGCTCTGAAGGTGAGCCTCGAGGCCCGCGCGTACGCATACGGCCGCGAGACCGCCTGGCCGGTGGTCGGGCGCCGCGTGCTCGCCCTCATGCAGCACATGATCGAACCCACCCGGAACGGCCGGCTCGTCGCGGTTTGACGACCACGGAGCGACCGAAGGGCGCGGATCGCCTCGACCTCGGCAAGCGCCTTCCGGAAAATCCGCTGCTCTCTCCTCGCGACATCCCGCCCTCGCAGCCCGCGCTCGAGGTCGTGTCGGTCTTCAATGCCGGCACCGCCGTCGTCGACGACGAGGCGATCCTTCTGCTCCGCGTCGCGGAGCGGCCGCGCACGGACATCGAGCTTCCCCCGGGCGCGTTCACGCTCGATTTCACGGGTCCGTATCCCGTCGAACGGCCGCTTCCACACACGTATTCGATGCGGGATGTCGTCGGCATGTCGTTCATGGACGCATCGATCGATCCGCCGCGGGTCCGTGTGGCATACATCCCGAAAGACCTGCCGGGTCTGGACCTCAGCGACCCCCGTGGCATCCGCTATCGCAATGCGACCGGTCCGCACGGCGGGGTGAACGAGGGCTATCAGGACTTCCTTGCGCAGATCTCGCACCTCCGCATCGCGCGGTCCCGGGACGGGGTGCATTTCACGGTCGACGCCGAGGTGTTCCTCGGACCCGATAACGCGCTCGAGGAATACGGGGTCGAGGATCCGCGCATCACCTTCATCGATGGCGCCTATCACATCACGTACGTTGCGGCCTCACGCTGGGGCATCGTCACGAGCCTCGCGGTCACTCGCGATTTCCGGACGTACGAGCGACGTGGCGTGATGTTCCTGCCGGACCACAAGGATGTCGTCATCTTTCCCGAGAAGATCGGCGGGCGGTACGTCTCGCTCACCCGACCGATGCCGCAGTCATTCGGCCGCATCTTCGGGATCTGGATCGCATTCTCCGACGACCTGCTCTCCTGGGGTGGACACATGCCACTGGCGATGCCGCGATGGGGCATGTGGGACGAGCTCCGCACGGGCGCATCGGCCGTGCCGTTCCGCACCGAGCGAGGCTGGCTCGAGCTCTACCACGGCGTCGATCGCGATACGACGTATGCGATGGGTGGGGTGCTCATGGACCTTGCCGATCCGCGCAAGGTCATCGCGCGCTCAGCGACGCCGATCCTCCGCCCGACCGAGGTGTACGAGACGACCGGCCTCTTCAACCACACCGTGTTCTCCTGCGGTGTGATCCCGCTCGATCAGCGGTGGGAGCGCATCCGGATGTATTACGGGGCGGCGGACTCGGTCGTCGCCGCGGCCGACTTCGATGTGCGGGAGATCCTCGACAGCCTCCAGCCGTGCTGAGCCGGCTCGTGGCCCTGACCCGACCCGTGGCGATCGACGGCCCGCGTGCCCTCGCGGTCGCGATCTACGCAAGCGACGACGGCGCCCACATCCCGGCCCGCGAGAGCGGCGAAGAGGGCGTGGCCTGCCTCGACGACGCAGCCCGCGCGCTCGTGCTGTGGTGCGACCTCTGGGAGCGCACCCATTTGGCCGTGGCCCGCGAGTGGGTGGACGGCCTGCTCGCGTTCTGCCGCTGGACGCAGCAGGCCGACGGCAGGTTCCTGAACTTCGTTCTCGATTGGAACGGCGCCTTGAACGCCGAGGGCATCACCTCGCGGGCGAACGGCTCTTCGTTCTGGCACGCGCGCGGTGCTCGCGCGATGGCCAAGGTCTGGCAGGTGTTCGGTGATGAGCGCGCACGCGCCGACTACGAGCGCGCGAGCGCATGGTTCGACGCGAGCCCGGCCGGGTCCGACGTCCGCGCGGTCCAGATCCTCGCGGCGCTCGACGCGGGTGGTCAGGCCCAGGATGTCGGACGATGGTGCGCAGACGTCGTCGCGCAGCGTGGCGGCGATGTTCTTCTCGATAGTCACGACGCGACCGCCCCGCACCTATGGGGGCACATCCAGGAGGGCGTCCTCGCGATGGCCGCGACCGCGCTCGATCGCCCTGATCTGCTCGAGATCGCACGCAGGAGCGCCGATGCCTACCTCGTCCCGCTGATCGCGAGCGGCTTCGATCTACCCACCGTCCAGGCCTACGGCGCCGCATCCGCGGCGTTCGCGATGGAGCAGCTGGACGCGGCGTGCGGCGACGGTCGCTACGGCGCCGCGGCGCGTGACGCCCGTGCGTGGTTCGACGGACGCAATCCTGCCGGCCTGCCGGTGTACGACCGACGCGCGGGCCGCGTCGCCGACGGGCTCGACGGCGGGCGGATCAATCCGCACTCGGGCGCCGAGTCGAACATCCTCGGAGCCCAGGCCTTCGTCGACGACGTCGCGGCTTGGCTCGTGCGAGACCCCGTGGCCTGCGCACTCCCTCTTGCGGGGGTCCCAGCCCGGCCCACGCGCTAGGACGTCAGTACTCCCTCTCATGGCGTTCCGGAGAGCGTGCCCGAACGTAAGGTGTTCGAAGAAATGAATGCGCTGCCGGCGGAGCGATCGAACGAGCTGTCCCTGCTCATGAGGGCGGCCGAGACGCTGCTGAACGCCGCGACCGACGAAGCGGGGGTCCTCACGCACGTGATCGATCTCCTCGGAGAGCAGTTCGGCTACTCGATGCGCTACCTCCTGCTCTATGACCGCGAGCATGACGAGCTCTACGCGGCCGCCGCAGGGGGCGAGGGCAGTGACGACGTCGCCGTGCGCAGCTTCCGGATGTCCACGGGTCGTGGGCTCACCGGTGCCGCCGCCAGGACGCGGGCGATCGTCAACGTCGGCGACGTCGCGGCAGACCCGCGATACATCTCGGTCGTACCCGCATGCCGATCTGAGATCGCCGTGCCGCTCATCGCGCGCGGAGATCTCCTCGGGGTCATCACCATCCAGAGCACAAAGACCGACGCGTTCTCGCTTCAGGAGGAGCGCCTGCTGTCGGCGTTCGCCGGCCTGGTGTCGCTGGCCCTGATGCACGCGCGGGAGCACACCTCGCGGCGCCGCGACATCGCCGAGCTCACGGCCGTCAACGAGGTGGCGCGCCGCGCCGCGATGCTCGATCGCGATGGGACACTTCAGACGATCGTCGAACAGTTCCAGCTCGTGACCACCGCCGATTCGACGGCGGTCTACCTGTGGGACGAGGACGCGCAGCACCTCGCGGTGGCGACGATGACGTTCGAAAGGAAGTACTACCCGGGCGACTACGAGGCGAGCGTCCGCGATTCCAAGGTGAAGCTCGGGCAGGGAATCGTCGGTTGGACGGCGGAGCATCGCGAACCTGCGCTCATCGGCGATGCGGTCAGCGACCCGCGCGTCGCGCCCGTCCCGGGCGTGCCGCTCGATCGGAAGTCGGCGATCGTGGTACCGCTCGTCGCAGACCAACGCCTCCTCGGAGTGATCCGGGCGGTCAAGATGGGTTCCAACGCCTTCACCACGGAGCACTACCGCTTCGCGCAGACGCTGGCCAACCAGGCATCGCTCGCCATCTCCGCCGCCGCCGCGCACGAGGCCGTGCGCAGGCTTTCGGTGACCGATGAGCTCACCGGTGTCTACAACGGTCGTCACTTCCGCGCGCGGCTGCATGAGGAGATCGAGCGAGCGAAGCGGAGCGGCCGGCCGCTGGCGCTCCTCGTCATTGACAGCGACTCGCTGAAGATGGTCAACGACCGGTTCGGCCACGACGCCGGCAACCGTCATCTCATCTCCATCGCGCAATGCGTCCAGCTGCACGTGCGGGCCAGTGATGTGGTCGCCCGGTTCGGTGGCGACGAGTTCCTCGTCCTGCAGCCAGACGCGCCGGTCGAGGCCGCGGCGGCGGTGGCCGAACGCATCCGGGTCGCGATCGCCGCGGCATCGGTCACCGCGGCCGACGGCTCGAAGGTCACCGGTACCGTCTCGATCGGCGTTGCCGGGTTCCCGCGGTCGGCCATCGACGAGGACTCGCTGTTCCGGCTCGCCGATGCCGCGTTGTACGACGCGAAGCGCCACGGCAAGGACCGCGTGTTCATCGCACCCGCCACGCCGGCGTAGCGGGGTGGCATGGAAGGTGCGCTCGCCTGGGTCGCGAGGTGATCGAATGAAGGACCAGTCCAACAAGCGGCCCACGCCACTCACTGAGAACTTCGGCAAGCCCGATCTCGAGGCCGAGCGGGTGGTGGAACAGCAGGAGGGGATCGTCGCCCCCAAGGGCTCGGTCGAGGCCAGCGATCGGCCGGCGCCGAACGTCCCGCATCCCGAAGACCTGAGCATGATGGACAACGCCAAGACCAAGGGTCGTTAGACCTTCCTAGACTCGCGCGATGAGCGCGCCAGTGACACCAGGGGCCGCCGTCCCATTTCCGCCGATGGAGGCCGAGCTCGTCGATGAGCTCCCCACCGGTGACCGCTGGTGTTACGAGCCCAAGTGGGACGGATTCCGCGGCGTCTTCGAGAACGATGGCGGCGAGCTCGCCTTGTGGAGCCGCAACGGGCGGCCGCTCCTCCGCTACTTCCCGGAGCTTCGGGTCGTCGGCGAGCGGCTGCCACCGCACTCGGCCCTCGACGGCGAGATCGTGATCGAGCGCGACGGTGCCCTCGACTTCGACGCGATGCAGAATCGCCTGCACCCGGCCGAGTCGCGGGTCCGCCGCCTGTCCGTGGAGACGCCCGCGACCTTCATCGCCTTCGACATCCTTCTGTGGAACGGCGAGCCCATCCACGAGCGCCCGCTGAGCGAGCGTCGGGTCGAGCTCGAGAGGCGCGCGGTCGAGTTCACGCTCTCGCCACAGACGACCGATCGGGTCCTCGCAACGCAGTGGCTCGAGCGGCTCGAGATGATCGGTCTTGATGGGGTGGTCTGTAAGCGGGCGGACCTCTCATACAAGCCAGGCTCGCGCGAGGCGGTGCTCAAGGTGAAGCACCACAGGACCTGCGACTGCGTCATCGTCGGATACCGGACCAACGGCAAGCGCATCGCGACGCTGCTGCTCGGCCTGTTCGCCGACGACGGCACGCTCGACTTCGTCGGCCACACATCCGGCATCACCGGTCAGCTGCAGGCGGATCTCCAGAAGCGGCTGCCGCCCCTCGTCGCGACCGGCCACCTCGGGGCAGGCCGCATGCCCGGCGG
>JANLWM010000156.1:0-4861 GCA_031364525.1 Chloroflexota bacterium
GGCAGCTGGTAAGCGGCGAAGATGCCCGTGGCGACGGAGCCCCACCAGAGGGCGACGATCGCCACGGGCAGTAGCCAGGGCAGCAGCCGTCCTATTTGATGACCGCCTTCGCGTACGAGCCGTCGATGAGATCGGTCACGGCCTTGTTCAGATCTGTGCCCGGATTCGCGAGCTGCTCGGCCGTGATGATCGGGACGACGGCCTTGAGCACGGCGATGTGGGCATCGCCCGGTACACCCGAGGTCTTGAAGTTCATCCGTTCGACGAGCTCGCGCTTCGCGACCGCGAGGTCGATCTGAGCCTCATCGGCGAGGATCTTCGCCGCGTCGTCGGGGTGGTCGCTGATCCATTGTTTGGCGCGCTCGTAGAGCCCGATGAGCGTCCGCGTCGCGGCCGGGTACTTCTTGACGAACTCCTCACGCCCGTTGAGGAAGCCGTAGGTGTTGAAGTCCTTGTTCCGGTAGATCAGCTTGCTCCCGGCCTGGAGCTCGCTCGCGGCCATGTGCGGGTCGAGCCCGGCCCATCCGTCGACCTGGCCGCGCTCGAGGGCGGTGCGGCCTTCGGCGTGCGGGAGGTTGACGTACTGGACATCGGCCTGGGTCAGCCCGGCCTGATTCAGAGTGCGGAGGAGGAAGAAGTACGGGTCCGTGCCCTTCTGGGCTGCGACCTTCTTCCCCTTCAGATCAGTGATGTTCTTCGCGGTGGAGTCTTTCGCGACGACGAGCGCGGTCCACTCGGGCTGCTCGTAGATGTAGACCGCCTTGATCGGGTTGCCGTTCGCACGCGAGAGGAGCGCCGCGGAGCCTGCGGTGGATCCGAAGTCGATCGCGCTGCCCTGCAGGAAGTTGAGCGCGTTGCTCGATCCGGCCGAGTAGACCCATTTGATGTTCGTGCCCTTGAACGCCTCCTCGACCCAACCCTGTTTCTTGAGGACCAGCGAGGGCGGCGAGTACGTCGCGTAGTCAAGCCGGAGCTCCGCGAGGGCCGGGTCAGCCGCGCCCGACGCGGCCGGCGCCGCGGCGGAGCCGCAGGCGACGCTGATGACGAGGACCGCGAGAGCGAACGCGAAATACGTAGCGGAACGCTTCATCGGTGATGACCTTCATTTCATTTCTGTCGTGCTATGCGGTCGCGCGGAGCGGTGGCGCTCCGTGGGCCTGGCGCCGAGGGTCCGGGACTCCGGTCTCGCCGCCTAGAGACAGACGCAGGCGCAGCGGTGCATTCGGAAAGACGAAGCGCACGCCGCAGCTGCTTGGGTCATTGGACCGAATTAGACGTCATGCCGCCCGTCGGCGCAAGAGGAGCGCACCCTGCACGAGTCCGAAGATGAGGACGGCGAGGGCCGCGCTCAGCGCGATGTGGTCCGGCACGTGTGGATCGATCGCGGGGTCGCTCAGGATCATGTCGGCGCTGGTCCAGATGAGCGCGAGCGCCCCGAGCCAGATCAAGCGCGGTGCGCGATCGAGGACGTTGGCGATGATCCCGCTGCCGAAGAGGACGATCGGGATCGAGATCACGAGCCCGAACGCGAGGAGCGGGAGGTCTCCGTGCGCGGCGCCTCCGACCCCGAGCACGTTCTCGATGCTCATCGCCGCGTCAGCGATCAGGATGGTGATGACCGCTTCACGGAGCGTGCCGGCCGGCTGCACCGCCGCGTGCGCATCGACGGCGCCCGGGCGGACGAGCCGATAGGCGATGACCGCGAGCACGACACCGCCGGCCAGCTGCAGGTATGGGACCGCGAGCAGCACCGACACGATCGCGGCAGCGACGATCCGCAGCACGACTGCGAGGAGCCCGCCGAGCAGGATCGCCCGGCGACGCTGCGCATCGGGGAGGCGCCGAGCGGCCATACCGATGAGGAGCGCGTTGTCGCCCGAGAGCGCGAGGTCGATGAAGACGATGGCGACGACCGCAGAAAGATCCATCAGCCCATTAACCGTAACAAGGCGGACGCCGCAGGCGAGAGCTCGGCGCCCTGGCGGGTGAGCGCATGGATGGCGCGCTTTGGCGGGGGGTGCCCGTCGACGCGGAGCTGGACGAGATCTCCGCGCGCGAGCTCGCCCCGAATGGCCATCTCGGGCAGGAGCGCGGCTCCGAGACCGGAGAGCACCACGCGCTTGCAGGCCTCGGTGTTATCGAGCTCCATCAGGATGCGTGGGGCCGTATCGCCGGCGGCGAAGTACGCGAGGGTGATCGTCCGCAGGAACGCGGCCGGGTCCCGCATCACCAGGCCCGCTCGGGCGAGCTCGTCGATCTTCACCGAGCTGCGCTTCGCAAGGCGGTGCGCCGGGGCGACCACGGCAGGCACGCTCTCCGTGAACAGCGGCCGCGAGGCGAGGTCCGGAAGGAGCACCAGCTGGCTGACGACGGCCAGCTCGACCTCCTCGGACCGCAGGAGATCGGCGACGAACCGCGAGTGGCCGCTGCGCACGAGCAGCTCGACCGCGGGATGGCGCGACGCGAAGCGCGCGAGCGCCCGCGGTGCCAGGTAGAGCGCAAGGTCAGACGCGAGCCCGATCGCCAGGAGACCCCCGCGGGCCTCGCTCCCGGCCTTGGCCTCCGTCGCGCCGCGGCGCAACGACTCCATGGCGGCGATGGCGCGGGGCAGGAAGCGCCGCCCCGCCGGCGTGAGTGACACGCCGCGCCGTCCACGCACCAGCAGCTGGGCCCCGATCTCGCGTTCGAGGCCGTGCAGCCGCGCCGTGCAGGTGGGCTGGGTCAGTCCGAGGACGTCCGCCGCGCGGCTGATGCTGCCGCGCCGATTGGCCTCAACGAACGCTTCGACCTGACCGAGCTCCATCGGCTAGATATAGAAGAAATCTATGGTGATAGCAAGGCTATAGGACTGTTCTATGGAGTGGTGCGCGCCTACGATGAGCCGCAAATGACCGCCCATACGCTCACCCTGATCCCCGGTGACGGGACCGGCCCCGAGATCGTCGAGGCCACCGTTCGCGCGATCGAAGCGACCGGCGTGCAGATCACCTGGGACCGGCACGAGATCGGCGTGCCGGCGATCGAGAAGTACGGCACCCCGTTCCCCCAGGCGGCGCTCGACTCCATCAAGCGGAACAAGGTCGGCCTCAAAGGCCCGCTCACGACCGAGCTGGGCAAGGGTTTCCGGTCGGTGAACGTCGCGCTTCGCAAGGAGTTCGACCTGTACGCGAACCTCCGGCCGGCGAAGACCTATCCCGGCGTACGCACGCCCATGGGGAACATCGACCTGGTCATCGTCCGCGAGAACATCGAGGACCTGTATGCCGGTATCGAGTTCGACATCGGGACCCCGGAGCTCGCCGAGGTCCGCGCGGCGATCGAGAAGGCCGCCAAGACGAAGATGCGTGAGGACGCCGCGATCTCCATCAAGTACATCTCGGAGATGGGGAGCCGCCGGATCGTCAAGTTCGCGTTCGAGTACGCCGTGGCGAATGGACGCAAGAAGGTCACCGCGGTCCACAAGGCGAACGTCATGAAGTTCACGGATGGGCTCTTCCTCCGCATCGCCGGCGAGGTGGCGAAGGACTATCCGGCGATCGAGTTCGAGGACCGCATCGTCGACAACATGTGCATGCAGCTCGTCCAAAAGCCGGAGCTTTATGACGTGCTCGTCCTCCCCAACCTCTACGGCGACATCGTGAGCGACCTGGTCGCGGGTCTTGTCGGCGGTCTCGGCGTCGCGCCAGGGGCGAACATCGGTGAGAACGGCGTCGCGGTCTTCGAGGCGATCCACGGGTCCGCACCCAAGTACGCCGGTCAGAACAAGGTCAACCCGATGGCCCTCATGCTGGCCGGAGCGCTCATGCTCCGACACATCGGCGAGCGCACGGCCGGCGATCGGCTGGAGCAGGCCATCGCGGCTGTGGTCGCCATCGGCACGGACGTCACCTACGACCTCAAGCCCGAGCGCGACGATCCCACCGCGGTCGGCACCAAGGAGTTCGCCGACGCGGTGATCAAGCAGTTGGCCGCCGTCCATGCCTGAGCAGGACGCCGACAACCCGGTCCGCTGGCGGCACAGCACCAAAACGAAGTTCGAGTTCCAGTTCGGCTACTCGCGCGCCATCCGCCACGGAAACATCATCCGAGTCGCCGGAACGGCCGGCCTGGATGAGGACGGCACGCCGCTGAGCGGCGGTGTCGTGGACCAGACCAAGCGCGCGCTCGAGATCATCAAGACGGCGATCGAGGACCTTGGTGGCCGGATCGAGGACACGATCATGACCCGGGTGTACGTCGCCGACACCGCGTCGATCGAGAGCGTTGCGGTGGTACACGGCGAATTCTTCCGGAACATCCGGCCCGCGACCACGATCGTGCAGGTCAACTTCATCGACGCCCGGATCCAGGTGGAGATCGAGGCCGAGGCGGTCTACGGCGGGGCGGACGCGAAGAAGCCCGCGTAGCCGGCACCGCGAGCAGATAGAAGGAGTCACGCCGTGAGCACAGTCCGTGTCGTCGTCACCGGTGCGACCGGCCAGGTCGCATACGCCCTCCTCCCCCGCATCGCGGCCGGCGAGATGTTCGGTCCCGACACTGAGATCGATCTCCGCCTGTCCGACATCCCGGCGATGGTCGAGAAGGCCAAGGGCGTCGTGATGGAGCTCAAGGACGGCGCGTACCCGCTTCTCGCGAACGTCTCGGCGAGCGGCGACCGTGCCGAAAGCCACCACGACGCGGACTGGGTCCTCCTTGTTGGGAGCGTCCCGCGCGGGCCGGGCATGGAACGCGGTGACCTGATCCGAAAGAACGGTCCGATCTTCGTCGAAGAGGGCAAGGCGATCGCGCAGCACGGCTCCAAGAACGTGCGCGTCGTCGTGATCGGCAACCCGTGCAACACGAACTGCCTCATCGCCCGTCA
>JANLWM010000163.1:0-5497 GCA_031364525.1 Chloroflexota bacterium
CCAGCTCACCGTGCTGCGCGATCCGTCGGAGCTCGGGACGATCGCGCAGCTGGACGTGGCCACGGCCTAGCGTCCTGCGCCTCCGGTAAACCGCCGCGGCCCGGCGTTCGTATCCATCGATACGGAAACCAAGCGGCCCGCCTGGCGGTATGGAACAACGGATGCCCATCCGCCGTTCTACCAGGCGAGATCTGGAGGCAGTCATGTCCCTGCGAGCCGAGCTCTATTGCTACTTCTGCGGTCATGGGTCGGGTGAGGTGCTTGTCGCGACGAAGTCGCGCCGGCCGTCCCCGGAGCAGCTGAAGGTCGCCTACGCCGCGGTCACCGGTCCGCGTGCCCCCATCTGGGACCAGGGCGAGCAGCCCGTCTGCCCGCGCTGCGGTGGCCAGCTCTTCCTTGAGAAGTACGAGCAGACCGTTCGTCGGCCTGCCGCGCTGACCCAGGTCAAACGGGCAAGCTAGGCCGGCGCACCCGCGAGACCCAGCCGGTCGGCGATCCCGCTCAACGCGGCCACGACCTCGGTGATCAGCTCGTCGAACGGCACTCCGAGATCGGTCGCGCCCGCCAGCATCATGTCCCGGTTGATCGCGCGCGCGAACGCTTTGTCCTTCATCTTCTTCTTCACCGACGACGGCTCAACTTCGGCCACGCGCTTCGATGGCCGCACCAGAGCGACCGCGGTGACGAAGCCGCAGAGCTCATCGACGGCGTAGAGCGCCTTCTCCATCGGGGTGATCCGCGTGACACCGGTGTGGTCACCGTGGCTCTGGATCGCGCGAACGATCTCCGGCGAGAGCCCGGCAGCCTCGAGGTCGGCTTTGCCGTTCTGCGGATGGCCGTCGGGCTCGCGCTCGTAGTCGAAGTCGTGGAGCACACCGGTCACGGCCCAGATCTCTTCGTCGCCGCCGAAGCGCGACGAGAGCCGGCGCATCGCCGCTTCCACGGCGAGGCCGTGTTTGCGCAGGCTGTCGCCTTTCGTGTGCTCGCAAAGCAGCGTGTACGCGGCCTCATGGTCCATCAGCTGCAAATTTACCTGCTAACCTCGACGCGTGATCGAGGTGACCCCGCTCGCGGCCGAGAAGCTGACCGGCCTCATGGCCCAAGACCCCGCGCAGCGCGTCCTCCGCGTGTACGTCGCGGGAAAGAGCTGCTGCGGCGTCTCCTTCGGCCTGGCATTCGACGAGGCGCAGCTTCCCGATGACGCGGTCGTCCAGCGGGCCGGCATCGACGTAGCGGTCGACCCCGACAGCCTTCCCTTCGTGCAGGGCGCGACCATCGATTTCGTCGACGCGCTCATGGGGGGCGGGTTCACCGTCCGCAATCCGAGCATCGATAGCGGCGGCGGCTGCGCCTGCGGGCGGCGCTAGGCTCCGATCCCGCGTGAGCGAGTGACCGGCTGCGGCTGTCTCCTCATCGTGGGCGCGCTGATCGGGTTCCTCGCGGTCTTCTTCTTCGGATCGACCGACGCCGGAGAGCCGATCGCCTCCATCGTCGCACTCAGCGCGCTCGCGCTCAGCTGGGCCGCCGCTCGTGCCAACGCGTCGCGCACTCGTACGCCCGCGCGATCCTGAGCAGCCGGGCCTCCGCCCACGGTCGGGCGACGAGCTGCAGCCCGATGGGCAGGCCAGACGTGTCGAAGCCGCAGGGGATCGAGATCGCCGGCAGGCCGGTGAGATTGAACGGCGAGGTGTAGACCGTCAGCCGCGCCGCCGCGGCAACGGCGTCCTCGCCGTCGCGCAGGGGCGCCGTCGTCGGGGTCGTCGGGAGCAGGATCGCGTCCCACTCGTCGAGGACCATCGCGTATGCGCGCCGCAGCTCGTCTTTGGTCCGCCGGGCCAACGCGTACTCGGTCCCGGTCCGCGTGAGCCCCATGTCGATCCGCCGCGCGACGTCGGCGCCGTAGCCATCGCGATGCGCGGCGAGCCGGTCCTTGTGAAATGCGCCGGCTTCCGCCCCGATCACGAACAGCTGGGTGGTCTGCAGCTCGTCGCTGCGTGGGAGCTCCGCCTCCTCGAGACGCGCGCCCTCTCCGGCGAGCACGTCCGCCGCGGCGCGGACCGCGGCCGCGACGTCGGCGGTCGCGCGATCGGCGTGAGCGAGCCGCGTCATGAATGGTCCCGTCACGACCCCGATGCGCAGACCGCGGACGCCATCGTCGATCTCCGCGAGGTAGTCCGGCACGGGCACATCGACCGAGACGGCGTCGGCCGCGTCGTAGCCCGCGGTCACCTGGAGCAGGAGCGCGGCGTCGCGCACCGTGCGGGCCATCGGTCCGGCGTGATCGAGCGACCAGGCGAGCGGGATGGCCCCCCGAAGGCTCACCCGGCCGTACGTCGGCTTCAGCCCGACGATGCCGCAGAGTGACGCAGGGATGCGGATCGAGCCACCCGTATCGCTGCCGATCGAACCGAAGATCTCGCCGGCGACGACCGCGGCCGCGCTCCCGCCGCTGGATCCGCCCGGGATCCGCTCGAGGGCCCACGGATTGCGCGTCGGCCCGAAATGCGGGTTGTCGGTGGTGACCCCGAAGGCCCACTCGTGGAGGTTCGTCTTGCCCACATTGACCGCTCCGGCGGCAAAGACCGCGGCAGCGACGGCCGAGTCCGCCGAGGGGACGTTCGTCGCCATCAGGCCGGAGCCAGCGGTCGTCGGGACGCCGGCCACATCGAACAGATCCTTCAACGCGATCGGCGCCCCCGCCAGGGTCGACCGAATGCGACCGCTATCGATCGCCCGCGCACGTCGCCGCGCATCGTCGGCCGTGACGGTGATGAACGCGTTGACCTCCGGCTCGCGGCGCTCGATCCGTGCGAGCGCAGCCTCGGTCAGCTCGAGCGCGCCGACGGTCCGCTCGCGAAGGGCGGCGATCGCCGACTCGAGCGAGCCGTCGAGGACGGTGTCGTTCATCGGGCCGAACGATACGGCGACGGGAATATCAGAGCCGCGCCTGCCGTTGGGCCCATGTGGCCTTCAACGACGATCTCATCGCGCACTACCGCAAGAACCGCGGGATCATCTCCGAGGGACCGTTCACCGGCCGGGACATCCTCCTGCTCACGACGACCGGCGCGACCAGCGGTCAGTCCCGGACCCACCCGCTCGCCTACACCCGCGATGGCGATCGCTACCTGATCATCGCGTCAAAGGGCGGTGCACCCACGCATCCCGCCTGGTATCACAACCTCCGCAAGCATCCTGAGGTGACCGTCGAGGTGGGTCCCGAGAAGTTCCGCGCGAAGGCGATCGCGCACCCGAGTGGCCCCGAGCGCCGCAGGCTCTTCGACCAAATGGCCGGCGTCCTCCCGGGCTTCAAGGAGTACGAGGAGAAGACGACGCGCCAGATCCCCGTGGTGCTGCTGGAGCGTCTTCCCGACTAGCGCGTCACAGCGAGCGCGAAGCGACTAGCGCGTCAATGGATCCACGATCCGCGTCCCGATCGTCGCCTCCCAGTGGACATGCGGCCCTGTCGTCACCCCGGTGAGCCCCACCAGCGCGACCGGCTGACCCCGGACGACGCGGTCGCCGATCCGCACGAGCGCCGCGGACGTGTGATACGCGCAGGTCACGACGCCGCCCCCGTGACCGACGCACACCCGCCGGCCGCCGACTGCCACCCAGCCCACCGCGGTCACGACCCCGTCGTCAGCGGCCACGATGATCGAGCCAAGCGGCGCCGCGATGTCGATGCCGGTGTGTCGCGGCGTGACGATCTGGGTGATCGCGCCGACGACCGGTCGCACGTAGCGAAGGTCCGTGACCGGTGTGGGTCCGGTCGTCGCTATCGGTGTCGAGGCCGCTCCGGTGCCGCAGCGGAAGAGCTCCAGTCTGGTCGCGCGCAGGGCGGTGTGGCTGTCACCGCTGAAGTAGCGGCCGTCGGGACTGAAGCCGCGCACTCCGAGAAGATTCGGCAGCACCGCCGTGGCCGGCGGCCCCTCCGTCCAGAGGGCGAACGTGTCGAAGGTCACGTCGCCGGTGACGGATGCCGTGACGGGGCCGAGCGCGATGCCGCGTCCATCGGGGGTCCATTGATGGACCGGACCGGGGAAGCGCGTGAGCGGCGCGCTGCGGATCGCATCACTGTCGCGGAGCTCGATGCGGTCGGGGTACCGCACCAGGAGCGTCGCACCTCTCGGAGACCACTCGGTGTACGTCGCGTCAGGGATATCGAGCGCGGTGATCGCGCCGGTGCGGGTCACCCCGAGGTACCGGCGCACGGTCCCGTCGAGTGAGTAGCGTGTGATCGTGAAGCGTTCGGCATCGGCGCTCCAGCTCGCGTCATCCGCTGGATACGCGAGCTGGAGCTCCGCCGGCAAGCGCGCGACCGTGCGGATCGTCCCCGCGGTCCACGTCTGGAGCTCGTCCTTCGCGATGTAATAGAGGCTGTCCCCGACCCACCGCGCATCCGGGAGCGTCACCGTCGGGATCGCCGCGATGACGAGGCCGCCGATCACGATGCGAAGTTCGCCGTTCCAGCTCCAATATGAGAGGTACTTCCCGCTGCCCGACCACTGCTGGCGCTCACCGACCCCGAGCGGTCGCAGCTCTCCGGTCGCAAGATCGAGCGCATCGAGGAAGAACTCCTCTGGTGAGCCGGTGATCTTGTCCGACGGCAGCGTGACCACGTGGTCGATCGCGAGCGTGTGCCCGTCGGGCGACCAGGCGATCCCGATGACATCTGGGATGTCCGGCAACGCCACTCGCTCCGTGCAGCGCAGCGCGTCGGGGCCGCTTGGCGCCGTTGGCGTGGGCGGGCGGGGAGGTACTTCTGTGGACCGCGCCGTCGCGACCGGGGATGTGGTCGGCGCAGGCTGAACTGGGGTCGGTTGGCCGCTCGCCGCCGGCTCGCAGGCTCCGAGCACGACGGCAGCCGCCAAAACGAGCCCCACCCCGCAACGCGGAAGGCATTTCACCGATAGATTCTTGACACATCCTGCCAAAGAGCGCGATATCAACTTTGCGGGACATGACGCCTCGTCGTTTACCGTTGCCCAAGGGCGACCATTGAAGGAGAGCACGATGCAGCGATTCACCAGCGCGGCCCTATCGATCCTGGTGGCCTTCGGCGTGATGCTGTCGCTCACGACCGCCGCCAGCGCCAACCCGATCGCGGGTGGCGGATACAGCTCGAGCTACGCCGGCGAGTCGGTGTTCACCCAGAACCAGGCTGGCGAGGCCGGCCAGATGTCCGCGATCTTCTTCAACGACGGCAGTCAGGCCTGGTCCCCCGGCGTTGTCGGGCTCCTCGTCTGCGCTGCGGACAAAGTGACCTGCAACGTCCCCGCGAACGGTACGTTCGCAACGAACTGGTTCTCCTCGACCGTGTACGCGACCGTCACCACGACGGTCGGCGCCGGCCAGAACGGCTTCTTCGTCTACAACTTCACGGTCCCCGCGGGAACCCCGGCCGGCACCGTGACGACGTTCTACGGTGACGTCGGGCTCATCGCGACCGGTGCGGAGTTCCGGCCGCAGGGCTACTTCCAGGTCAACACCGTGC
>JANLWM010000164.1:0-10366 GCA_031364525.1 Chloroflexota bacterium
CTCTGGCCGGCAACGGCCGTCTCGTGTCGCTCGTGGGCGAGAGCGGCCTCGGAAAGTCCCGGCTCATCGATGAGCTCATCGCGGACCCGCGGCTCCGCGGGGCCCGGGTGGCCCGGGTGCGCTGCACGCCGTACGACCAGCACCGCGCCTACGGCGCCATCGGCGATCTGCTGCGCCGGGTCATCGGTATCCAGCGCGCGCATTCGGCCGATCACGCGCTGCACCTCATCAACGAGACGCAGCCCGACATCCAACCTGACACACGCGCGCTGATCCTCGCCGCGCTCGGATACGGGGTGGATATGCCGGCAATGGCCGGCGAGACGAAGCGCAGGCTCCTTGGCCGCGGCTTCGCGGCGCTGCTCGCGCGGGTCGCCTCTTCGCAGGGTCTCGTCATCGCGGTCGACGACCTGCAGTGGATCGACCCTTCCTCGCTGACCGCGCTCGGATATCTCGCGCAAGGCGTCGCCTCGGCCCGCACGCTCGCCATCGTCGCGTACCGCCCCGAGTTCAGCGCGCCGTGGGCCACGACCCGCGAGCACGTGCAGCGGCGGCTGCGGCCGCTGGACCCGACGAGCGCCGAGGCCCTGGTACACACGCTCGTACCGAACGGCGGCGTGGATCGGGACATCGCCGAAAAGGCCCAGGGCAATCCCGCCTACTGCGAGGAGGCTGTCCGCTACCTGACGTCGACCGGGGTCATCGTCGAGCGCGAAGGGTCGGGCCCGCTCGTCGATGTATCTGGTCGACCCGATCTTCCCGATTCGTTGCAGCAGCTGCTGCTCCGCCGCGTGGACGCGATCGCCGCGCCCGAGCGCCGCGTCCTGCATGCCGCGGCGGTCGTCGGCCGGGCGTTCGACGCGGCGATCCTCCGCTCGATCTTCTCACAGGAGGTCGATGTCGACGGCGTGCTCGAGAGTCTCACCGCGGCAGGGATCGTGGAGCCCGATGGCGACCTGCATCGCTTCAAGCAGACCGGGCTTCGCGAGGTCGTGTACGGCGCGATGCTCGCCCGCCACCGTGAAGAGCTGCACGGACGGGTCGGACTGGCCATCGAGACCGGCCGACCCGAGGTCGCGGTACAGCAGCCGTCGCTCCTGGCGCAGCATTTCGCGGCGTCGACCCACACCATGCGGGCCATCGACTACGCCTTCCGGGCGGCCGAGCGCGCATCGGCACTGCACGACCTCGACAGCGCCCTGCACCACTATCGGCTCGCGGCATCGTTGGCCCTGAGGCTCCCGGACGGCACGCTCGAGCGGGCGCGCGCGCTGCTCGCGGCCTCGGACGCCGCGGCCGGCCTTGGCGCGCGCGAGGACGCGCTGCTCGCCGCGGAGGAGGCGCTCGCCACCGGCCTTCCGGAAAGCGACCTTCGGGCGGCGCTCCGCCGGCGCGCCGGCAAGATCGCGGCTCACGCTGGGCTGATCGAGCGCGCAGCCGAGCACCTCGCGGACGCGGAGCGGCTCACTCCGGCGTTCGGCAGCGAACGCGCCGAGCTCACTCTGGCGAAGGCGGCGCTCGCGCGGGCGGACGATCGCTCGTCCGAGGCGCTCACGATCGCGCGTATCGCGGTACGCGAAGCGCAGGGCGCGGGCGACGGCATGCGGGAGCTCGAGGCCGAGGCCGCGATCGTCGCGTGCGCGACCGACTGCGGGCTGCCAGAAGAAGCGCGACGCTCGCTGGTCCGCTGCGCGGAGCTCGCGCATCGCCTGGGGGATCTGTCGGCGCTGTCACGGACGCTGGCCGCACAGGCGGTCGCGGCCCTCGATCGTGGGGATGCGCACGAAGCCGAGCCGCTGGCCCTCGAGCTGCTCGCGACGGCCGCGCGCGTCGGGGACATCGGTGGCCAGGCACGTGCGCTCAGAGCGCTCGCGAAGTCCCACGAGCTGCTCGGCCGGGAAGCGGAAGCGCATCGGGCCCTTCAGCGCGCGCTCGCGCTCGCCGATCCGAACGTGCCCGACGCGCCGGCCGAGGCTGACGCGGCGCGAACGCTCCTCGCGCTCGGGCGGCTCGCCATCCGCCAGCCCGACCTCGCACTCGCGGCCACCACACTCGAGGAGGCCCGGCTGGTCGCGCCAAGATCGGGAGACGAGGTACACCTTGCGGCGCTGATCTCGGGAGAGCTTGCGCGCGTGGCGATCGCGCGCGGGGCCATCGATGAGGCCCGTCAGCACGCCGAGGCCGCGGCATCCGCCCAGCGGGCCCATCGCTGCCGGCGTTGCGCGGCCGAGATCGGTCCGGCGCTCGTCGAGGCGAACATCGCGGCGCGCGATCTACCCGGCGCCGACGCCGCCCGCGCGATGTCCCTCGAGGCGGCGTACCGGCTCAATCTGCCAATCGCGATCGCCGCCATGCGGCTCGCGGCCGGTCGTCTCATGACCGTTCGCGGCGACGCGGCGGGAGCGGCGGCGGAGTACGGGGCGGCGCTCGCGACGTTCGAGCGGCTCGGGCCGCGACATTTGGTCGCCGAGACGCGGGCCGCGCTCGCCGAGACTGCGGTCGAACGGCCGGAGTCCGCCTAGTTCGAAAATTCTCCCGGCGCGATCCGTTCCCGGCCGTGCAGGTATGGGCGGAGCACCGCGGGGATCAGCAGCGAGCCGTCGGCCTGCTGGTAGTTCTCCATGATCGCGATCATGAGCCGGGAGAGCGCGACCCCCGACGCGTTGAGGATGTGCGGGCGTTCGGCCTTGCCCTTGGGATCGCGCTTGAAGCGGATGTTGGCGCGCTCCGCCTGGAGCGACCCACCGTCACTGCATGACGAGACCTCGAGCCACTCGCCCATCACCGGGCCCCAGGCCTGGACGTCGAAGCCCTTCTTCGCGACGAACCCAAGGTCCGCGGAGCATCGCTCCGTCACCTGCACCGGGATCTCGAGCCGCTCGAGGATCATCACCGCGCGCGCGGTCAGCTCATCGAGCATCCGTCGCGAGTCCTCGGGCGCGCACAGCACGACCATCTCGACCTTGTCGAACCAGTGCACCCGCTTGATGCCCCGGACGTCCCGACCGGCGCTCATGTGCTCGCGCCGGAAGCAGGGCGTGTAGGCCACGTATCTGATCGGCAGCGTGTCGAAGGGCACCGTCTCGTCGCGATGGATCGAGACGAGCTGCGGCTCGGCCGTCGGGATGAGCCAGACATCATCGTCCTCGTCCCGGTAGAGGTTCTCGTCGAAGTGCGGCAGGTGCGCGCTTGCGGTGAGGGTCTCGCGCCTGGTCACCGGCGGGGGGTAGATCTCGATGAATCCGTCGCTGGTGTGGACATCGAGCATCCAGGTGATGAGCGCGCGCTGCAGCGCCGCCCCGGCGCCCCGGAACAGATAGAACCGCGAGCCGGACAGCTTCGTCCCGCGGGGGATGTCGAGGATCCCGAGGCGCTCGCCGAGCTCCCAGTGCGGCAGCCCCGGGAACGCGAGCGGCTTCGGCGAGTCCTCGCGCACGACCGGGTTGTCCGATTCGCCCGCGCCGACCGGGACGTCCGGATCGATGACGTTCGGGATCCAGAGGACGGCCGCACCGAGCTCGTCGTCGATGACCGTGAGCTCCTTCACGGTCGCTGCGATCCGCTCACCCACCTCCCGCATGCGGGCTTTCACCTCGTCGGTCGGCGGGCCGCCCTTGCTGGCCTTGTTCCGCTCGCCGCGCAGACCCTCGACCTCCGAACGGAGCGCCTTCGCCTGCGCGTCGAGCTCGATGATCCGGTCGAGCGGGGCGTCGGATCCGCGCGCCTTCAGCATCGCGCGGACGCGCTCCGGGTCGTCACGAATGAGGTCGATGGGTCGCACGGCGCAAGTATCGGGCTCGCCTACGATGCCCGCATGGGAGCGGAGATCAGCGAGGTCGTCCTCGTCTCCTTCGAAGGACCGGACCGCTACTCGTTCGTCGGCGGCCTCGCCACCCGCATGACCGACCTGGCTGAGGCGCTCATCGCCCGCGGCCACCGCGTCCGTCACCTGTTCGTCGGTGATCCGTCCCTCGCCGCGGTCGAAGAGCGGTCCGGCGGCAGGCTCACCCTCGAGCGCTGGGGCCAGTGGATCTCGCGCCATCACCCGAAGGACGTCTACGACGGCGAGGATGGCAAGTGGCGCGACTTCTCGCGGACGGTCCCGCCGCACCTCCTCGAGGACGTCATCGTGCCGGCGGCTCGGCGGGGCCAGCGCGCGGTCCTGATGTTCGAGGATTGGCAGACCGCCAACGCCGCGATCAACACGTCGATCCTGGTCGAGCGCGCCGGCCTGCGTCATGCGGCCACTCCGTTCTGGAATGCGAACAACACGTACGGCTTCGGCTCGATCGATTTCGGCCTGCTGGAGCAGGCGGCCACGATCACGACGGTCTCACGCTTCATGCGCGCCGAGATGGCCAGGTCCGATGTCGAGTCGGGGATCCTCCCGAACGGCATCGCGGAGCGCTTCGCTGCGCCTCTGCCGCCGGCCGATGTCCGTGCGATGCGGGCGGCGCTCGCCGGGCGGCCCAGCCTGGTGAAGGTCGCGCGCTTCGACGCCGACAAGCGCTGGCTCTGGGCCATCGACGCGGTGGCCCACCTGCGGGACCAGGGGACGAGACCGCGCTTCGTGATGCGCGGGAGTCGCAGCAAGTACGCCGATGTCGTCGGCGAGCGGATCCGCGAACACGGCCTCACGATCCAACGCCTCGCCCTCGGCGCCGAGGCCGGGCCGAAGGACCTCGCCGCCGCGCTGCACGACGTGGACGCTGACGTCGCGTTCCTCGACTTCTTCGTCGGCGAACGCGCGCTTCGGTGCCTGTACGGCGCAGCCGACGGCGTCCTCGCGAACTCCGAGCGGGAGCCGTTCGGGCTCGTTGGTCTTGAGGTGATGGGGGCCGGAGGCGTCGCGTTCGTCGGGCGGACCGGCGAGGACTACGCGGTGCCGTACGGCAACTCCGTCGTCGTGCAGTCGGACGATCCGCGCGAGCTCATGACCCATCTTGCGACACTGGGCCGAGCGCCAGCGCTGGCGGAGCGGATCCGGTCGGAGGGGCAGCGCACCGCGGAGCGCTACGTGTGGCCCCGGATCCTCGATGGCCTCGAGGCCGCCTGGGAGGCCGCGGCCGCGCTGGCCTAGCCGGTCAGCGCCGCTCGTAGATCCCGTACGCGAGCGCGCGTCGCACCACGATCGGGCGCGCCGGGTCGCGGGCGAGCGCGATCCGCGTTCCGGGACCGAACCCGCCGATCCGCCGCGACTCGCGGACGAAGCGGACGAGCGCGTCCAGGTCGGGGTAGCGCATCTCGTACCAGAAGTGACCGCCACGGAGGCGCCGCAGCGATCCTTCGCGGACCAGCTTCGCGACGGCCCGGTCGGACGCGCGGTTGTCGCCGATGGCCGAGGCGCGCTCATAGAGGCCACCGACCTCGGTCCGGCCGCGGAAGACCCTCGGTGGATGCGCGGAGTCGGGGCGCAGGTCGATCAATGTCCCTCTCGGCCGGAGGACCCGCCGGGCCTCGTGGAGGGCATCGACCATGCCCGATCTATCGATGCATCAGAGGGACCACGAGAACAACGCGGTGTCGTACGTTCCGGATGGCAGGCCGAGATCCTGCGCCGGACCCACTGCGAACCGGACGTTGCGCAGGCCGGACGACCGCGCGATCCGCCGCGCATCGCGGATCGCCTCGGGATCAGGGTCGATCCCGACGACCGATCGCGCGATCGGCGCCAGGAGGAGGGACAGGCGTCCGTTCCCCGTGCCGATATCGACCACGTCCTTGTCCTTGAAGGAGCGGTCCGTGCGCAGTCGCCGCAGCTCGAGGTCGTCCTGCGGCCGGGTCGCGGATGCGCAGCCGATCCGGCCGACGCAGGTGCGCGTGCTCATCCGTATCCCTCGCGGGTCCCGGGAAGCATCGCACCGCCGTGGCCGGCCACCGCGGCCAGGCGCGACGGATCGAGCAACGGCTGCTTCAGCTCGTCAGGCGGCTCGGCCCCGGCATACCACCAGATCACTTCGCAGTTCGCCCGGAACAGCTCGTCGAAGACGCGATCCTCGGGGCTCGAGTTGCGGCTCGAGTACCACCAGAACCAGTCGCTTCCCTCGGCGACCATGAGGGGCTGGCGGACGCTCGGTGGCATCTCGCGGAGCGAGCCCCACTGCTCTTGCGCGAATCGCCGGGTGCGCTCGAGCATGTGCCACGCGCGCTCGTGGGCCGGCTCTCCGGACCAGACGCGAAGGTCCGCGTCGATCCACGAGCCGGTGTGGAGCGACGGGAGCGTGATCTGCGCGGGATGCTCGTCGAGGAAGTCCGACACCCGCACGGTCTCGAATCGCTCGTCGGCGGCGAGCGTCCCGTACAGCGTTCGCAGGAAGTCGTTCCCGTTGTTCGGGTACGACTCCCAGGCGTTCTCGCCGTCAAGGATGATCGAGGCGATGTACGGCCCGCCGTCGTCGGGCAGGCGGTCGCGAGCGGCCTCGAGCTTCCAGATGAGGTCGCCGACCGCGTCGTTCGGGCTCATCGATCCGTAGGTGAACCCGATGCGATCGGAGATCTCGCGATCGCGGAAGAGGACGGTCACGCCGTTCGGCAGGCGGTAGGGCCGGTACAGGAGCTCCGGGTGGACCAGCGCGCCGATGGGATCGCGCTCGAACGTCAGACCGGCCGATCGGCCCAAAACACCTTCATCCGAGGCGAACCACTCAAGATGTGCCTGCGCGATCGCGTCGGCGGTCTCGGGCGAGACCGCGCCTTCGGACGGCCACACACCGCGCGGCTTCACGCCGAACCCGCGGACGTGCGAGACCACCGCCTCTTCGAGCTGGTAGAGGGCGTCATCTGGATAGGCGAACGGCGGATCCGGCATGAGGGCATTCGGGTCGGTGCGCCGCGCCGACAGGTTGTCGATGACCAACGGCAGGATCGGGTGGTAATAGGGCGTCGTCAGGATCTCGATCCGGCCATCGCGCTCGAGGCTGCGATAGAGATGGGGCGCGCCGGACGCCATGAAGCGCTGACGACCGATCACGTAATGCACGTCCTCGCGCGTGAACCGCCTCGCGCGATCACGCAGGTCGCGCAGCCGCTCGTCGCCGGCGATGTCGTCCGGATCGATCCATGCCAGGTTGAACCACAGTGCGAGGTCGACGAAGTAATCGTCGGACAGCAGCTCGGGCCGGCCCTTCGTCGCGAGCGCGAGCTGCAGCAGCCTGCGGTACTCGTCATGTTGGGCGATGACGTTGCCGTGATGGATGGAGAAGAACCGCGCGAGCATGTGGTCCTTCTCCTCCGGCGAGAGCGTGCCCTCCACGGTGCGCATCGTCACCCGCGTGTCTTCGTCGTCAGCACCGCGCGCGTAGTCCTCCAGCTGATCGCGAAGCGACGGGACCATGGTGAAGCTCACCTTGACTCGAGGGAACTCGTTCAGCAGGCGGGCCATGTGGAGGTAGTCCTTGGACGCATGCAGCCGGACCCAGGGAAGGACGAACTCGCTCGTCTGGGGATGTTTGTAGTACGGCTGATGCATGTGCCAGATGATCGCGACCGCGAGCTTGCCCTTCACTTCGCGCGCGTGGCCTCTTCCAGACGGGTCCTCACGAATGACGGGTCGAGCGTCGCGAGCAGCCACGCCGCGCGTGGCCCGTTCGGCTTGCCGATGAACGTGAGGTACACGGCCTCGAAGGCGGCCTTGCTCACCTTGCCCTCGGGCGTCGTGAGGCCGACCTCCTTCGCGATCTCGTAGAGGCGCTCCTGCATCTGCTCGGGTTCGGTGATGCGACCGACCTCCGCGGCGGCCCGGCCGAGGAAATCGCGCTGCTCCGCCGAGAGGCCCGCGGCGGCCGGTGGCAGTGTGTCGGTGACGGCGAAACGGGCCTCCTCCGGCGCCCATCGCTCGAGCCACACGCGGGCCAGCGCGATGCGCGCATCGACATCGCGGAGCTCGACGTCGGTGAGCGCCGATCGCTTGCGCTTCGTTGCTTCGGCATGCGGCTCGATGCTCGGGATCTGCAGCCAGTCGGCGACCGTGCCGAAGCGCACCCGGAACACGACGGGCGGCGCGTCCTCGATCACCTGCGACAGCCGCCACACGATGCCGAGATCGCTTCGGGGATCCTCGAGGAATGCGTCGGCGCAGCGGTCGTACTCGTCGAACAGTCGCGGGAGGGTGTTGCCCGCAGGGTCGAACTCGACGGCGCGCTTCGGATGCGTCCGCAGCATGAGGAATCGGACGAGCTCACCGGGGTAGAGCTCGACGAGCTCGACCGCGGACGCCCCGATCCCCTTTGAGGTCGCCATCTTCTTTCCGCCGATCGTGAGGAACTCATGCTGCAGGCCGGCCGGCGGCTCCCGCTTCCAGACCGCGCGGTAGATCTCGTTGGCCCGGTCCCGCGACCCGCCGGCCGTGAGGAGGTCTTTACCGCCTTCCTCGTAGGTCACGTCGAAGAAGTCCCACATCGCGCACCACTGGAGATTCCAGGGGAGCTTGCCGTTGCCCGTGAACGGAGACACCCGCCCAACGTGTCCGCAACCCTCGGCCCACGTGACGTAGTCCTTGCGGCACTCGTAGGCCACGGTCGTCCCGTCAAAGTCCGTGGCGTGCGTCGTGCCGATCCGACCACAGCTCTCGCAGATGATCCAGATCGGGAGCCAGCCCGGATCCTTCTGGACGTTCGAGACCTCGGCATAGACCCGGCGCACATCGTCCGCGTGCCGGAGCACGAGGTCGATCTCGTGGTCGAGCTTCCCGGACTGATAGAGATCGCGCAACCAGTGGATCTCGCCTGGGCGGACGCCGACGCGCTCGAAGGTCGAGAGGAACCGCTGCGCGTGATAACGGGCGAAGTCGCTCGCGGCCGCGGCATCCGGCGACGGGATCTTGAAGAACGGCTTCCCCATCTGGTCGGCCATGCCGGCCTGCTGGCGCATCGACTGCGAGTCCATCGGGTCGTAGTCGTCGATCGTGAAGACGTAGCGGACGTTCAGTCCATGTGCGCGGAACGCGCGGTAGAGCGCGTCCGTGATGACCGGCCCGCGCAGGCTCGAGATCGGCACGGGACCTGAGGGCGTCTTCGAGTCGCGGATGACATGAGGGACGTCCTGGGGCAGGGATGCCGCGACCGCGTCGGCCCAGAAGAGCTCCCGATCGGTCGCGGGCTGCAGCGGCATGGCTCTAACAGTGCTCCATTGGCTTAACGGACGGCGACGATCTTCAGCTCCACCTCGCCACGCGGCACCGACGCCCGTACGAGGTCGCCCTTCTTGTGACCGATGAGGGCCTTGCCGACCGGCGACTCGTTGCTGATCCGGCCCTCCGCCGGCGCCGCTTCGGCGGAGCCGACGATGACGTATTGGTCACGCTCTCCGTTGGTCTCGATCGTGACGTGGCTGCCGATCTCGACGATGTCGTGATGCTCGTTCTCGTCGATGATCGTGGCGTTCTTGACCATGCTCTCGAGCGTCATGATCCGGCCTTCGAGGAAGGCTTGATCGTTCTTGGCCTGCTCGAGCTCGGAGTTCTCGGAGTAGTCACCGAACTGCATCGCCGCGTGGATGCGCTCCGCGACCTCTTGGCGCTTGGCGGTGCGGAGCTCCTCGAGCTCCGCTTCGATCTTCTTCAGGCCATCCGCTGAGATCGGGACCGGCTTGTCAGGGCTCATCGAGCTGCCTCCGAAAAACTGAGTCGCGGCTAAAAAAAGAACACTGAAGGCCGCCTTGGCCCTCAGCGCTTCGCCGCGTACGGTGGTCGTGTGCCGAAATCATACACGCTCAGCGCTCGCATCCTGGCCCACTACCGGGCCACCAAGAGGGATCTGCCGTGGCGCCGGACCCACGACCCGTACGCCGTGCTGGTCTCCGAGGTCATGCTCCAGCAGACGCAGGCCGCTCGTGTCGCGCCGGCGTTCGAACGATTCATGCGGCGCTTCCCCACCCTCTCCGCGCTCGCCGCCGCACCACTGGCGGCCGTCCTGCGCGAGTGGTCCGGTCTCGGCTACAACCGGAGGGCCCGCGACCTGCACCGCATCGCCCGTCTCTGTGGGGGCGGGCTGCCGGCCGACGTCGCCGGGCTCGACGCGCTGCCGGGGATCGGCGCGTACACCGCAGGTGCGATCGCCTGCTTCGCCTTCGGACAACGCGTGCCGTTCGCCGACGTGAACATCCAACGAGTTCTGGGACGCTTCTTTCTCGGGCGGCCGGCGACGACCCAGGAGGGGATCGACCTCGACGCTCGGGCGATGCCCACACTCTCATCCGATCTCTGGCACCACTCGCTCATGGATCTGGGCGCCTCGATCTGCACTGCCAAGGACCCAAAGTGCGAACGCTGTCCGCTGAACACCGACTGCCGTTTCGCGCGCGGTCATGCTGGGACGGCGGCGAGTCACCTTCGCGGCGCTGCCGGGGGTTCCCTCCGCAGAGGGGCCCG
>JANLWM010000165.1:0-5905 GCA_031364525.1 Chloroflexota bacterium
CGTGAAGACGGCCGAGACCGATGTGAAGCTGACCGACCTCAAGGTCGGCGACCAGGTCACCGTCGCCGGCACGCCGGACACGGCGAGCGGCACGGTGTCGGCGCAGGCCATCGTGATCGGCGGGGCGAACATCCTGGGCGACATCCTCGGTGGCACCCAGCCCGGTGGACGTGGCGCCGGCGCGAGCGGGAGCCCGCGGCCGAGCCCGACCCGCTAGGCCGCACGACCAAACGAGCGTTCATCGCGGGCGAAGACGATGATGGGCGGCATGTGGAAAGCCGCTCTGTCGCTCGCAGTGTTCATCGCGGCCTCTTGCGCACCGGCGACGGTCGGCCCGGTCGTGACGTCCCCCGCCGCCCACTCATCATCCAACGCACCGACGGGGACGCCGGGGCAGAGCGTGGCTCCAGGCGCGTTCACCATGCCGACCGACCGCGACATGATCACGTTCGCCGCCGATCGTGGCGCCCTGATCGCGTTCAGCGCCAGGGACGCGCCGCCGCCGTACGAATCGAAGATCCAACGGGCAGGTCCGACGACGAACGTCTGGAAGACGATCTACGCGTCCGATGGACTGTTCCTGACCGGCAGGGTCGTCGCGGGCCGCGCTGCGCTGACGGAGCATCGCGAGCCGTACCAGGGAGGCGGGGCGTATTCGGTGGACTTCACGGTGGTCGACCTGTCGACGGGCAAAGCGACCGCCATCGACCGCTTCGCGATGACCCAGCTGGCGTATCGCGGCGGCGGTGGCGGTCCCCGGCGCCCGGTGGGCTCGATCGTCATCGGCCCAGACCGCGCAGCCTGGACCAGGCTCATCGAGGGTCCCGGCGGATCGGTCAGCGGCGAGCTGCGGGTCGCAGCTCTCGCCGATCCGGGTCGCGTGACGTCCATCGCGACATCGATGGAATGGATCGCGGCGCTCGCCATCGACGCGCATCGCCTCCTCTACGTGCTCGGCGGGAAGACGGAAGACCAGCTCCACATGCACGATCTTGATACCGGCACTGACCGCATCGTCGTGACCGGCGCAGTCGGCGACCAGCAGCGCGAGGGCGGCATCCCCGGATTCAATCTGGCCCGGCTCGCCGGCGACTGGGCCATCTGGCTGGACACGCCGCGCGGCGCGACCGGGAAGATCCGTGCGGTCAACGTCGTGAGCGGCGCCGAGCGAACGATCGACGGAGGCGGCTCGTCGTGCTCGAATCCGACCGCCGGCAGTCGCTACGTCGCGTGGTACTGCTCCGCGAACGTCGGGGGGGTGCTCGACGCCAACACGCTCGAACCAGTGCGGATCCCGGGCGCCGGCGTCGGCGCGGAGGCCAGTGACGATGCGTTGCTTTGGTTCACCGTGATACCGAACGGGCGCACCGTCACGCTCTATCGGCCGCGCTCCTAGATCACATCGACTCGGGCGCGCTCACTCCAAGCAGTCCGAGCGTCTGGCGCAAGGTGAGGCCGACCGCCTCGACGAGCCGGAGGCGCGCCTTTGAGCGCGCCTGATCGTCGCCCACGACGCGGTTGCCCTTGTAGAACGCGTGGAACGCGCCCGCCAGCTCGAGGGCGTAGCCCGTCAGCAGATGGACGTTGTGCTTGTCGCGGATCTCCAGGGCCAGCTCGGGGAACCTCAGCACGAGGCGCACGAGATCGAGCTCCGCCGGTTCGGTGAGGAGCGTCACGTCGGCGCCGGCCGAGCTGAGGCCCTTCTCCGCCGCCGTCCGGAAGATGCTCGCGATGCGGGCATGCGCGTACTGGACGTAATAGGCGGGGTTCTCGTTCGACTGCTGGACCGCCAGCTCAAGATCGAAGTCGAGCGTGCGGTCCGCGCCTGCCATGAGGAAGAACCAGCGCGTTACGTCCCTGCCGACGGTATCGATGACATCCTCAAGGAGGACGTACTGCCCGCGGCGCCGCGCCATGTTCACGAGGACACCCTCGTGCAGGAACTTGACGTACTGATACAGGACGACCACCCACCGGCCTTCGAGGTCGAGGGCTTTCATGGCGTTCGTCATGCGGCGCGCGTGGCCGTGGGTGTTGGCCCCCCAGATGTCGATCTTGCGGTCGAAGCCACGCTCCACCAGCGCTTCGCGGTGGTACGCCAGATCGACGCCGAAGTACGTGGGCACGCCGGTCTTCCGGATGAGCACGCTCTCGATGTCCTCGACCTTGTCGTCGGAACGCAGCCACACCGCGCCGTCGCGGTCCTCGATCTGACCGGCTGAGCGAAGCGCCGCGATGGTCGTCGTGAAGTAGCCCGATTCGAGGAGCGACGTCTCCCGGTAGAAGGTGTCGAAGCTGATGCCGAACTTTCGCATCGCCGCCTTGTGCCACTCGATGACCTCGTCGAGCGCCATCCGCGCAAAGCGCTCGGCGAGATCCTCAGGTGCGCTGTCGTCGAACGCGCCGCCATGCTGCTCGCGGATGGCCCGGGCGAGGTCGACGACGTACTCAGCCGGATAGCCATCCTCAGGGACGGTCATGCCGGTCTTCCCGCCGAGCTCGAGGTACCGGACGGCGACGCTGCGACCGAACACGTCGAGCTGGGTGCCCGCGTCGTTGATGTAGTACTCGCGCTCGACAGAGGCGCCATGGAACGCGAGCACGTTGGCGAGCACGTCCCCGATCGGTCCGCCGCGCGCGTTCGCGACGGTCACGGGTCCGGTCGGATTCGCGGATACGAACTCGACCTGGATCTTCTGTCCGCGCAGCGTGTCGGTCCGGCCGAACCGCTCACCGGCGCTCACGATGACCTCGACCTGCCTCGCGAGCCAGGCGTGCTCGAGGCGCACGTTGATGAAGCCGGGGGCCACCGCTTCGACCGAGGCGATGCCGGTCCCCAGGACCACACGCTCGGCGATCGCGCGCGCGATCTCGAGCGGGGGCTTCTTGAGCGGGCGGGCCAGCCGCATGGCGACGTTCGCCGCGTAGTCGCCGTGGGCCGTGTCGGCCGGACGCTCGATGTCCACCGCGACGGCACGTCCTGCATCGCCCCAGCCGAGCGCGTCGCTCGCGGCGAGGAGGCCGGCCGCGACGGCCGCCTGGACCAGATCGCGTCCGGTGCCCGTCATCCGATCGAGTCTGACCGAAGGAGCGCCGCGGCGTCGCCGCGAGGCTCGTGTCGCCGGAAGAAGGCAAGCAAGAGGATCGCGGCAACGAGGTACGAAGCGACAAGAGTGACGAGGTTCGCGGTGTAGCCGGACACGCCGAGCTCGGCGCGCATGACGCCGGAGAGCGCGGCCCCCGCGGCGGACGCGCCGTTCCAGCTGATCGCGAGGATCGCGACCGCGCCTGCGCGCTCCACCGGCGCGAATGACGACAGCTCAACGGCCGTGAAGTTCGGGCTCGAGCCGTACATGAACGCCGCCCGGACCGCGAGCGCGGCCCACGCGATGACCGGCTGACCGGTGAGGGACGCCGCGAGCGCGAAGGGCAGCGAGGCGAACACCGGGATCACCGTGGCGAGCACCGGCGGAAGACGGGTCACGATGAACTTCCCGTTCAGCAGTGCGCCGAAGCTGCCCGCGATGGACAGAGCGCCGATGGCGAGACCGACGCCGGCGATCGGCAGGCCGAACCGGTCGGCGAAGAACAGGTTCAGGAATGGGAGAAAGCTGCCGGCGCCGAAGCCAAAGGCCATCTCGATCGCCATGAACCGCAGGAGCAGGCTGCGGCGGTGCGGCGCATCAAGGCGGCCGGCCGCGACCGAGGCGGGCCGCACGAAGAGGATCGGGATGGCGGACGCGATCGCGAGGACCCCGCCGATCCCGATGACGACACGCAGCGTCTGGGCATCGGATTCCGCTCGGCCGATCAGCTGGCCGACTGGCGTGGCGAGCGCGCCCGCGATGGTGATCGAGGCGAAGCTGGCGAGCGCGCCAAGGGCGATCTGATTGCCGAACATGCGTGGGCGGTCGAACCCGCTCGTCGCATCGGCAACGAGGGCGCTCCCCGAGGACGCGACGATGATCCCTCCGCAGCCGGTGAGCGCAGCCGCGATGAAGATCGCCGGGAGGGCATCCTGGGTCAGGATGCCGATGACGCCGATCGCCGTGACGGTCCCACCGGCCAGGATCGCGTTGCGTCGCGGCATCCGGCGCGGCAGCAGCGCCGCGGGGATGGCACCGGCGAGCGCGCCCAGCGCCTGCGCGCCGCCGAGCACGCCGATGGCCCGGGCGTCGAAGCCGAGAGCCCGGTAGAGGAAGTTCAGATAGAAGAGGGCGATCCCGAGGCCCAGGCCACCGAGACCGCTGGCGAGGATGTAGAGCGACGCGTCATGCCGGCGGAGCGCCGGCGCGTCAGCTCTGACGGCCGAGGGTGACGTCGACGCTTTGCTGCTTCCCATCACGGATGATCGTGATCTTCACCTTATCTCCCGGTCGGGTGTGCAGGAGGATCGAGCTGATGGGATGAGATCCATCGATCTGCTGATCGTTGATCTTCGTGACGACATCGTTCGCGCGCAGGCCGGCCTGCGCCGCAGCC
This sequence comes from Chloroflexota bacterium, assembly GCA_031364525.1. Lineage (GTDB taxonomy): Bacteria > Chloroflexota > Limnocylindria > P2-11E > P2-11E > UBA4735. The sequence continues at coordinate 4,483 of JANLWM010000165.1, forward strand.
GATCCGGCGAGGACCTGACCGACGATGACCCCCTGCGTCTGCGGAGGGAGGCCAAGGGCAGCGGCCGCGCGAGGTGTCAACAGCGAGTACGCGATCCCGATCGCGCCGCGCTCGATCTTCCCCGACTTGATGAGCTCGTTGGAGATGTCGCGGACGGTGTTGCTCGAGATGCTGAACCCGAGCCCCTCGGACCCGGCCTGCCGGTTCACGAGCGTGTTCATGCCGATGACCTTCTTCGTCGCGGCCCAGATGAGCGGGCCCCCGGAGTTGCCCTCGTTGATCGCGGCGTCGGTCTGGATCAGATCCTCGAGCACGACGGTATCGGTCTCCGGCACCCGCCGGCCTTTGGCCGACACGATCCCTGTGGTCACGGTGTTCTGGAGCTCGCCGAGCGCGCTGCCGATCGCCACGACCGTGGACCCGACCGGGACGTCGTCGCTGTTCGCGAGCGTCGCGGCCCTGAGACCGTCCGGCGGGACCTGCAGAACGGCGATGTCGGTCTTGTCATCGCGCCCGATGAGCTTCGCACCCTTCACCACGCGGTTGTCGCTGAAGATGACGTCGAAGGACGCACCGGCGTTCGCGTCGCGGACGTTCTCGACGACGTGATTGTTCGTGACGAGGTAGCCGCGAGCCGCATCGAGCACGAATCCCGAGCCGCTCGATTGCGCCTGACCGTTGGGCAGGCGGTTGATCACCGTGACGACGGTCGGAAGGAGCTCATTGACCACATCGACGACCACGTCGCTTGCCGGAGCTGGGATCACGGTCACCGGACGGGCCGTTGCGGTCGCCGCTCCGGCAGGGTCGACGGGCGTGATGGAGCGGGTCGCGACGTATCCACCTGTTGCGCTCCCGACCGCTCCGATGACGATGCCGAGGGCGAGGAGGGCGCCGCCGCCGATCCGACCGCGGCGCGGTGGCACGGAGCTCCCCATGTCGCCGATCAGCGCTTGGCGCCGCCGCCGGCCTGTGCTGCGCTGGTCCGCTTCCGGCGGGCGGCCGGCTTCACGAGCTCGGGCTCGACCAGCTGTCCGACCGTGGTGCAGCGGATCTCAAGGTCCACGTGCGAGTCCGGCTCGATCGTCACGTTCCACGTGCAGGAGATCTCGGTCTGCTCGTACAGGCGCTCGAAGCCCTCCTCCGAATTCGCGATGGCGTAGATCGGCTTGACCGCGGCCTCGGCCGGCGGGTCGATCGCCATCGTGATGTCGAAGCGTCGCATTTCGGAATGCACAAGGATCTCCGCCACGTTGCGGACGCCTTCAAGGGGCTTGCCCGGCGTGGTCTTGCGCGTCCCAAGCGTCAACAGGTCGCCCACGTTCGCCTCGCCGACGAACGCGACGTTCGAGACGCTGGTGAACCGGAGCTCGATCGTCTCTTCGCCTTCGTTGCGCAGGCGGTATCGCACGCCCGCGGCCAG
>JANLWM010000169.1:0-6849 GCA_031364525.1 Chloroflexota bacterium
GGCTCTATACATGGATCCCATAAAATATATTAAAAACAACATTATGCAATGAAAGTTTCGGTTAAAACCTAGGTCGTCAAAATAATCAATAAAATACATCCGAGAACATCCGAAAGATGTTCCTCGCGATGGCCGACGACCTGCGGGTCGTCGTGATCAAGCTTGCGGATCGGCTGCACAACATGCGGACGCTTGGCGCGATGCCGATCGACAAGCAGCACCGGATCGCAAAGCAGACGATGGAGATCTACGCGCCGCTCGCGCACCGCCTTGGGATCTGGCAGATCAAGTGGGAACTCGAGGACCTGTCGTTCAAATACACCGAGCCGGACCGTTACCGCGAGCTCGCGGAGATCCTCGCGTCGCGGCGCGCGGTGCGGGAGCGCTACATCGATCGCACGATGAAGATGCTCGAGGCCGAGCTGCAGAAGGCCGGCGTGAAGGCCGAGCTGTCCGGGCGACCGAAGCACCTCTGGTCGATCGCCGAGAAGATGAAACGGAAGCACATCGGTGTCGATCAGGTCTATGACCTGCTTGCGGTCCGCGTGATCGTCGCGGACGTGCCGACGTGCTACGCGGTGCTGGGCGTCGCCCACACGCTATGGCCCCCGATCCCGGGACAATTCGACGACTACATCGCCGTGCCCAAGAACAACATGTATCAGTCGCTCCACACGGCGGTCATGGGACCGGACGGCCAGCCGATCGAGATCCAGGTCCGGACCCACGACATGCACATGCTCGCGGAGTACGGCATCGCTGCCCACTGGCGGTACAAGGAGGGCGGCAAGAGCGACGCGGACTACGAGTCGAAGCTCGCCTGGGTCCGCCAGCTCATGGAGTGGCAGCACGATGTCGCCGATGCGACAGAGTTCGTCGAGTCACTCAAGGTCGACGTGTTCCAGGACCAGGTCTTCGTCTTCACGCCGAAAGGTGAGGTCAAGGATCTGCCCAGCGGTGCGACCCCGATCGACTTCGCCTATCGGATCCACACGGACATCGGCCATCGGACGATCGGCGCGAAGGTGAACGGCCGGATCGTGCCTCTCGACCACAAGCTGCAGTCCGGCGACATCGTCGAGATCGTGACCAGCAAGGCGGCGCGCGGTCCGTCGCGCGACTGGATCACGATGGTCCGGACTGCCGGTGCGCGCGAGAAGATCCGCCAGTGGTTCAAGCGGCAGCACCGCGAAGAGAACGTCGCGCATGGCCGTGAGCTGATGGACCGCGAGCTCAAGCGGATCGCGCAACGGCCGCTGTCGGACATCAGCGAGGCCGACCTCCAGCGCGTGACCGAGATCCTGAACATGCACGACATCGACACGCTGTTCGCATCGCTCGGATACGGCGCGCTCACCGCCGCTCAGGTCGTTACCCGCCTGGGCATCGTCGACGACCATGAGCTTGCCATCCCGGAGGTCGCGCCGCCGCAGCCTCCGCCCACGGCTCGAGGCGGGGTCAGGGTCAAGGGCGTCGCGGAGCTACTCGTCCGCTTCGGGGTCTGCTGCAGCCCGGTGCCGGGCGATCCGGTCAGCGGTTACATCACACGCGGACGCGGGGTCACGGTCCACCGCGCCGACTGCGCGAACGTACGCGGCAGCGCGGAGGCGGAGCGCATCGTCGAGGTCGAATGGGAGGGGACCGTCGCCCGCACGTATCCGGTCGCGATCCGGGTCGACGGGTGGGACCGGGTGGGCTTCATCCGCGACGTCGCGGCGGTCATCAGCGAGAACGGCGTCCAGATGGTCAGCCTTTCGTCGAACGTGACCGACAAGACCGCGACCGTGAACGCGACGTTGCAGGTGACCAGTGTCGAGCAGCTGTCGCGGGTGCTCGCGAAGCTGGAGAGCGTTCGCGACGTGTTCACCGTCTCCCGCGACGGGCGGTGAGGTCCGAGCGGCTCGTCGCGTCGAGCGCCGATCGCGAGTTCACCGCGAAGCTCACCCTGCCGAAAGGTGCGGGCCCGTTCCCCGCGATCGTCTGCATCCACCCGGCGGGCGACGGGACGCGCGATCACTTCCTCTTCCTGCACCTCGAGGGACTCTTGCCGCCGCTCGGCATCGCCGTCGCCCGGTTCGATCGCCGCGGCAACGACGTGCCGTTCCTCGACCAGGCCCGCGACGTCGAAGCCGTGCTCGAGGCCATCGCCGCCCGATCGGACATCGATGCCGCTCGCCTCGGCCTCTGGGGCTTCGGCCAAGGGGCCTGGGTGGCCCCGCTCGTGGCCTCGCGATCCGACAGGGTCGCGTTCCTCATCCTCGTCGCGGCGCCCGGCGTGAGCCCCGCCGAGCGCGCGCGGCTTGTCGCGGCAAAGCGGGCCGGCGCCACGGAGCGCGAGGCTGGTCCGTCGCTCGCGCTCGGAGCGGTGGCAACGGACGAGGACTTCGACCCGGCTCCATACATCGCGGGGGTCCACGTGCCGACCCTCTTGTTCTACGGCGATGACGACGAGTGGCAGCCCACGGACGAAAGCGTCGCGGCATGGGAACGCGCGGGGACGCGCGATCTCATGATCGCCAGGATCCCGAAGAGCGGCCACGCGCCGACCGCGCCGGGCGGGACGGACATCGCGAGCGTGCTGCCGCGCTACACGGATACGCTGGGCGCGTGGATCAAGCGGGTGGCCCGGACCGGGTAGCCGAACCAGCCTGGAAACGTCGCTACCGCGCGCCGCGGTTCACGTACCCGCAGTGGGCCCGCGATGCGCCCGACCGGGTCGTGTACGCGTCGAATCACCAGGGCGCGTTCGAGGTCTACGCCCTCGATCTTTCGACCGGCATCGAGCGCCGGGTCACGCACCGTCCGGAGGGCACCGGGTATCGGGTGCCGCCGCGTATCGACCCGCAGGGTCATGAGATCTGGTGGTGGGATGACGACAAGGGCAGCGAGCACGGCGTGTGGCGGGCCCAGCCGTTCGAAGGTGGTGCCGACCGCGCGGCGACGGACCTCGGTCCGGCGTACTCCGCCAACACCGCGCTCGGGACCGGGTTCGCGCTCGTGGGCCGTTCGGCGTCGGACGGGACGACGATCGATCTATCGGCCGAGGGCGGGTCGCAAAGGCTCTACACGCACCGGGAGTCGGGGAACGTCGGCTTCCTGTCCGCGGACGAGCAGCTGTTCACACTCGTGCACAGCGAGCACGGCGACGCGCGGAATCGTGCGATCCGGATCCTCGATCGCGCGGGCACGTCGGTGGCGGAGCTCTGGGACGGGCCGGGTCACGGTCTGAAGCCGCTGCGCTGGAGTCCCATCGAGGGAGATCAGCGGGTGCTCGTCGCTCACGAGCGCGACGGGCGGTGGCGGCCCCTCATCCTCAACGCGCTCACCGGCGCGGAGCGCCTGATCGACGTCGACCTCCCGGGCGAGATCGAGCCCGCCTGGTATCCGGACGCGATGGCGCTGCTCCTCCGACACGAGCATCGCGGTCGCGGTGAGCTGTACCGCTACGACCTCGCGACCGCGGCGCTCGAGCGCTTCGCGACCCGACCCGGCAGCATCGATTGGGCTGCAGTCCGCCCCGACGGTGCCGTCTGGTTCGCGCTCAGCACATCTGTCTCCCCGCGGTCGATCGTGACGCTCGATGGTGCTCGGGTCCTTCCCCGCGCGGCCATCGACATCCCCGCCGGCCGGCCGTATCGCGACGTCGTCGCGAAGAGCGTCCACGCGTTCGTCGCGCTGCCGCAGGGACCTGGTCCGCACCCGACCTTCTTCAACATCCACGGCGGCCCCGAGGCCCACGACGAGGATGCCTTCTCACCGACCGTCCAGGCGTGGGTCGATCACGGGTACGCGGTCGTGCTCGTCAACTACCGCGGCTCCACCGGCTACGGGCGCGCGTGGCGCGATGCCATCAAGGCGGGCCCCGGCCGCACCGAGCTCGCGGACATCGCCGCGATCCACGACAAGCTCGTCGCCGACGGCGTCGCCGACCCGCAGCGCGCGGTGCTCTCAGGCGGCTCGTGGGGTGGCTACCTCACGCTGCTTGGGCTTGGAACGCAGCCCGCGCGGTGGGCGGCCGGCGTCGCCATCGTCCCGGTCGGCGATTACGTCGCGGCGTTCGAGGATGAGATGGAGGGGCTCAAGCGGTACGACGAGGCGCTGTTCGGCGGGACGCCCGAAAGCGCCCCGGAGAAGTACCGGGTCGCGAATCCGCTGACGTACGCCGGCCGCGTGCGGGCGCCGGTGCTCATCACCGTCGGTCAGAACGATCCGCGCTGCCCCGCGCGGAGCGTCGATGTGTACACGGCCCGGCTACGCGAGCTCGGCATCCCGTACGACGAGTACCGGTACGACGCCGGCCATGGGTCACTCGTCGTCGACGAGCAGCTCAAGCAGGTGGCGATGGAGATCGACTTCGTCGCCCGCGCCCTCGGGACGACCCCTGCCATCGCCTGAGCCGGGGACGCCACTCGAGCGCGTCGACACGCCGGCGCTCGTCATCGAGCTCGACGCCTTCGAGCGCAACCTCGGGCGGATGGCAGCGTTCGGCCGGACGACCGGCAAGGCGATCCGGCCGCACGCGAAGACCCACAAGTCGCCGCTCATCGCGCGAATGCAGGTCGAGCGCGGCGCGATCGGGCTCTGCTGCGCGAAGCTCGGTGAGGCCGAGGTCCTGGCCGACGCCGGGGTCGGGCCGGTGCACATCACGACGGAGATCGCCGGTGAGCCCAAGATCGAACGTCTCGTCGCGCTGCGCCGGCGCGCGGAGGTCATGGTCGCGGTGGACGATATGGAGGTCGCGCGGGCGCTGCACCAGGCGATGAGCGCCGCGGGCCTCACCCTTGACGTGCTCGTCGATGTGAATGTCGGACAGGAGCGGACCGGCGTGACCCCCGCGGCCGCCGGCGAGCTCGCGGCCTGCGTGGCGTCGCTCCCGGGCCTGCGGCTGCGTGGCATCCAGGCATACGAAGGCCATCTGCAGCACATCCATGCGGAGACGGAGCGGCGAGCGAAGTGGCGCGAGTGCGCCGACGGCATGCTCGCGGCGCGCGACTCGATCCTCGAGCGCGGGCTTCCGGTCGAGATCGTCAGTACCGCAGGCACCGGGACCTGTGCCTTCGCCGCGGAGTTACCGGAGGTCACCGAGGTGCAGGCCGGCTCATACCCTTTCATGGACTGCGACTACGCGCGCGTCGAGGGTCTGCCATACGAGACGTCGCTGACCGTGCTCGCGTCGGTGGTGAGCCGTCAGCGCGGTGACACTGCAGTGATCGACGCGGGCTGGAAGGCCCTCAGCACGGACGCGGGCATGCCTGCGGTGAAGGGGCGACCTGACGCGCGGTACGCGCCGAAGGGTGACGAGCACGGGGGCGTGGCGGGCGTGCGGCTCGTACCCGGTTCGCGGATCGAGCTCGTGCCGAGCCACTGCGACACAACGGTGAACCTGTACGACGAGTACGTCTGCGTGCGAAAGGGCGTCGTCGAGGCCAGCTGGCCGATCGCGGCGCGGGGGAGGATCCAGTGACCACTCGTGAAGTGCTGAAGAGCACGGTGCCGTCGACCGGGCTGCCGTACGCGCAGGCGATCCGGGCGGGGGATCTCGTGTTCGTGGCCGGCCAGGTCGCGCTCGATGCGGCGACCGGTCAGGCGATGGTCGGCGACGTGACCGCGCAGACGCAGCGGGTCGTCGAGAACATCAAGGCGATCCTTGAGAACGCCGGGACCACGCTCGGGAATGCCGTGGAGAATCTCTGCTTCCTTGCCGACGTTCGGCGCGACTTCGCTGCGTTCAACGCCGTATACGGGAAGTACTTCGACACGAACGGCCCGACGCGCACGACGGTCCAGGCCGTGTTGCCCCGGGAGGGGCTGCTGGTCGAGATCCGCTGCGTCGCGGTCATGCCGGCGGACCGCTGACCGGCGTGGATCTATCCTTGGTGGCCGGCGTGCTCGTGATGGCCATCTGGCTCGCGGTCATCGTTCTCGTCGTCGGGCTCCTGGCGTTCGCCGGCCGGCGACGGGCGATCCGGCGGGGAACGTACCCGCTGCACCTGCTGCCGTGGTACCTCGGCGGCCCGCCGAAGGTCGACGCGCACCTGCCGGATGACCGGCGCAGCGCCCGGGACCGCACCCGCCACCCCTGAGATGCCCCGGGAACCGGCTGGCCCGGCCCGTTGTAGGGAGGCTGACACGGCCCCATAAGGCCGGGAGGTGCTCCAGTGCTGCGCATCGGGCTCGCGCTCCTATTGATCCTCGCATCGGTCGGGATCTCCGCCTCGGCGGCGACCGCTGATTGCGCGTTCTGCGCCGACAACGTTTCCCTGCAGACCCGGGACGGTCAGCCGTGGGCCGACGGGAAGCCGGTCACGCTCGTCGTGCACGTCGCTCGCCACGCGGCGGGCGTCGCGCTCCCAGCGAGCGCGGCCGCCGTCGTCATGCAGACCGATGGTGACCGGACCAAATGCCTGGACGTTCCGCTGAAGCTCGTCTCGAGCGACGGGGTGAGCGGCCTCTACGCCGGCCTCTTCTTCCCGTTCCGCGCCGCGCGATTCGACGGCAAGCTCTCGGTCGGAGATGACGTCTCCGACATCACCTTCGACGTGCACACCCTTGTCGCGGGCGCGGCGCCCGCCGGTGACCTTCCGGCCGCCGAGCGGATCGATACGGCAGCCGCGCCGGTCCAGTTCCTGAGCGCGGCCCAGACCCCGCTCCTCGTGGCAGGCGCCATTGCGTTCTGGTCGATCGTCGGTCTCACGGTCCTTCGGCGGCCGCGCCGCCTGGCACGGACCATCGAGGCGGCCTGATGCGACTCCGAGGCCTCCTCGCTGTGACGGCGATGGTCCTACTGGCGGCGGGGGGGGGGTGGGCCGGGCCGGGGGGGGCCGCCCCGGGCCCCGGCGGCGGGGCCCC
>JANLWM010000207.1:0-2088 GCA_031364525.1 Chloroflexota bacterium
AGCGGGACCGGCACGGTCGCGAGGTCGTGGGCCGCCGGCAGATCCGCGGCGAAGTAGCCGAAGAAGGCCGCAGCCGCGCTGCCTGCGAAGATGCCGAGGGTGATCAGGATGGCGGTCAGGATGCCGGCGGTCGTACCGAGCTTGCCGGCCGCGGACGGGCGGCGAGACAGCCGGCCCCGGCGATGGGGCATGCGATAGGCGCGATACGCCCGGCCGGGCGTCACCCCGTCGGTCCCCTGGGTCATGGGACCGGCAGATGCACGGACCGTGCCGCGGCTGTCCTACCTGTGCACTGAGCGTCCAAGCAGCCGAGCGATCGCGAGCGACAGCCGCGAGAGCAGCGACCGCCCTGCCGCCGCGGCGGGCACCACGGGCGAGAGATCGCCGCGCAGCAGCCGCTGCGCTTCGCGAGCGTCACCCTCCCAGCGCTGCACGATGTCGCGGTCACCATCCTTCAGGGTGTTCGCAGGTCCGCGCCGCTCCATCGCCGATTCGGCTTCCGGGATGCGCGCGTACACGTCGGCCAGGAAGGCGTGCAGCGCCGGCGCCTCGCGCGCGACGGTGCGGCCGTGAATGTCCCACTGCCCCATCTCGAGCACGAAGGCCTGCTTCGTCTGATCGAACATGGTCGTGAGCTCGAGGTCGGCAGCGAGCTCGCGGTCGAGGGCCGCGACAGCGCGCTCGAGCTCGGCCTGCGCCTCCGGTGTTCGTCCCACGGTCCGAGGCTACCACCTGTATACGCCGCTTGCATCTTCTGTATACGTTGGTTGTATGATTCGCTCATGCCCCGCCCATTCGCGAAGGGCACCCCGCCCGCCGCGTACTTCCCTCTTGGTGGACCGGTGCCGGCCGGCGATCTCGTCGGCCGCGAGTCGTATATCCGCCGGGCCACCGCGCGGCTCGCGGACGGCGGACACATCCTCATCGCCGGTCCACGGCGCATCGGCAAGACGTCGGTGATGCTGGAGATCCTCCGCCGGCTGCGCCGCAAGGGCTTGCACACCGCGTACGTCGACTGCATGGGTGCCACCGACCTCCGCGGTCTGGGAGAGCGGCTCGTCGACGCGGTCCTCGAGAACGTATCGGGTGTCGAGCGCAGCTTCGAGCACACCAAGGCGATCGCCACCGGACTGCGGCCGACGGTGAAGATCCGCTACGAACATGTCGAGCTGGCCCTTGAGCTGGCCCGGGAGAAGAACGCCCAGCGGTTCTTCGAGGGCGCGCTCGATCTGCCAGCGGCGCTCGCCAGCAAGACGGGCAAGCGCGTCGTGATCGCCTTCGACGAGCTGCAGGCCGCGGGGCAGCTGGGGCCACGCGTCTTCGACGTCATGCGCGCGCGGCTGCAGGCACAGCGCGCGGTCTCGTACGCGTTCCTCGGCTCGGAGGAAGGGATCCTCGAGGAGCTGTTCAGCGAGAAGGGCCGGGCCTTCTACCGGTTCGCCACCCCTCTTGACCTCGCAGACGCGGCCGGCCACCGATTCGGCATCGCGCCCGACGACTGGCTCTCCTACATCACCGAGAAGCTGAACGAACGTCACCTTCAGATCACGGAGTCGGACGTCGACACGATCCTCGACGCGACGGGCGGGCACCCGCAGGACACCATGCAGGTCTGCGCCGCGCTCTACTACCTCATGCGTGACGCGGGGCTGCGGCTCGTGACACCCGAAGCCATCTCCGTCGCGCTCGAGCAGGCCCTCCGCGAGCTCGAGCGGCCATTCGCGTTGCACTGGTCCGACCTCGGCAAGGGCAAGTACCTGCAGCAGGTCGCGAAACGGATCGCGCACGCGGCGGTCCTCTATGCGGCCGACGGCGCCGGGACGGTCCCCCGCGCTGAGGTCCTGCGCGCGCTCGCGGCACTCCGGGCCCGGGGCCTCGTGACCCGGCTCGCGCGCGGCCGCTACGCGTTCGTCGAGCCGCTGTTCGGGGAGTACGTGCGCAGGTTGGACGAGGCTATCGTGGTGCCGAAGTGATCGGCCAGCCCCTCGAGCTGCACCCCGGCGCCACCGTGCAATACCTCGCCGGAGACTCCGGCGAGTGGCGCGAGGGCACGCTCGTGAAGAGCTCCTCGACCGGCGAAGAGTGGCT
>JANLWM010000250.1:0-10920 GCA_031364525.1 Chloroflexota bacterium
CCTTGAACCCCGTGATCTGCACGCCCTGGGGGTCGACCGCACCGATCACGTGGATGATCGTGCCGTCCTTTCCGGACGTGTCCATGCCCTGGAGAACGAGAAGGACCGACCTGGTCCCTTCCGCGTAGAGGCGTTCCTGCAGTTGGCGCAGCTTCTCCGCATCGTTCGCTCTGTCCGCTCGCGCGGTCGGCTTGCGGACGCCCGGGGTCGACCGGGGGTCGATATCAGCCAGCGTGAGCTGGCCCTTCATCGGACGGACCCGCAGGATCTCGCGCACCGACCGGATCTTGGCCATGGCCGAGAATCCTCGATGTGATCGAACGCGAGCGCAAGTACCGCCTCACCGCGCCCGAGCTCGTACGGCTCGAGGCGCTGCTTGCTCGCTCGGCGACACTCGAGCGCCACGAGGTCCAGGAGACGGTGCACTACGGTGACGACAGCGGCCGACTTGATGGGTTGAATCTCCGGGTGCGCGTGACCGATGCGCGCCGAGAGCTGACGGTCAAGGGTCCACGGCTCGAGGCCGGCCCGTCGAAGGTGAGGGAGGAGCACACGATCGCGATCGACGGCGATCCCGCCCCGATCCTCGCCGCGCTCGGGCTGATCCCGACCGAGCGATACCGGAAACGTACCGCGATCTACGCCTTCGAAGGCGCGCTGGTCTCGCTGGATGAGGTGGACGGCCTCGGTCGGTTCTGCGAGATCGAGGCGGACGACGACCTGACTATCGAGCTCGTCGCGGACCGCCTTGCGTTGCGCGACGATTCGCTCGAGCCGCGCGGCTATGCTCGGCTTCTCAGGCAGCGCACCAAGAACGGCGTCGGCGAGGTGAAGTGATGGCAGGCAAGAAACCCGACGCCGCGCCCGGCGCGGCGTGGTCCGCGCCCGCGGACCACGAATACGAGAAGCTCGGCGCGTTCTACCTCGGTCGACCGTATGACCTCGGTACGAAGACGCCCGAGCCGGGCCTGCTGCTGTACGACTCCAAGGATCTGGTCACGCACGCCGTCGCGGTCGGTATGACCGGCAGCGGGAAGACGGGTCTTTGCATTTCGCTCATCGAGGAAGCGGCGCTCGACGGCATCCCGACGATCGCGATCGACCCAAAGGGTGACCTCACGAATCTGCTCCTGACGTTCCCCGCGCTTCGGCCGCAGGACTTCCGACCCTGGATCAACGAGGACGACGCGCGCCAGAAAGGTCTCACCCCTGACGACTACGCGGCGCAGCAGGCGACGCTTTGGAAGGATGGGCTGGCCGCGTGGGGTGAGGATGGCGCGAGGATCGAGCGGCTGAAGGACGCCGCGGATTTCGCGATCTACACGCCCGGTTCGAACGCCGGGATCCCGGTGTCGATCCTGGCGTCCTTCGCCGCACCTGCGGCCGCCATCCGTGATGACAGCGAGCTGTTGCAGGAGCGGGTGTCCTCTACCGCAACGAGCCTACTCGGGCTGCTCGGCATCGACGCCGATCCGGTGAAGAGCCGAGAGCACATCCTGCTGTCCAATCTCTTCTCGACGGCATGGGCGGCCGGAAGCGATCTCGATCTGGCGTCCCTCATCGCACAGATCCAGAGTCCGCCGATGCAGAAGGTCGGTGTGCTCGACCTCGAGTCGTTCTACCCGGCCAAAGACCGGTACGGACTCGCCACCGCGTTGAACAATCTGCTGGCTGCGCCCGGCTTCGCCAGCTGGCTCAAGGGCGAAAGCCTTGATATCGGGAAGATCCTGCACGGCGAGGGGGGGAAACCGCGCGTCTCGGTGTTCTCGATCGCCCACCTCTCCGATGCCGAGCGGATGTTCTTCGTCTCGCTGCTGTTGAATCAGGTGCTTGCCTGGGTCCGCACGCAGTCCGGAACGACCAGCCTGCGGGCGATCCTCTACATGGACGAGATCTTCGGGTTCTTCCCGCCGGTCGCGACGCCCCCGTCGAAGCTTCCGCTCCTGACGCTCCTGAAACAGGCTCGTGCGTTCGGCCTGGGAGTGGTGCTCGCGACCCAGAACCCGGTGGACCTCGATTACAAAGGTCTCTCGAACACCGGCACGTGGTTCCTCGGCCGGCTGCAGACCGAACGGGACAAGGCCCGCGTGCTGGAAGGGCTGGAGGGCGCCGCAGCGGCAGCGAACGCGAAGTTCGACAAATCCAGGATCGGGGAGATCCTCTCCGGGCTTGGGAGCCGCGTCTTCCTCATGAACAACGTGCACGAGGACGCGCCGGTGGTGTTCGAGTCTCGATGGGCGATGTCCTATTTGCGCGGCCCACTCACCCGTGATCAGATCAAGACCCTGATGTCCGGAGCGAAGCCGGTGGCGCCGGAGTCCGCGTCGCCCGCAGGCGCTGGAGGGGTCCCCGTGGCGTCGCACGATCGAGCCGCGTCCGTGGCCGGCGCCGGTCGGCCGTTGATCCCACCGGACGTCCCGCAGCAATTCATTCCGGCTCGGAGCGGGCCGGCCGGCGCCACGCTCGTATACCGGCCGCATGTGCTTGCCTCCGCGAAGGTCCGGTTCGCGGACCCCAAGAGCGGCATCGATGCGACGAACGACCTGACGTACCTCGCGCCGATCAGCGACGGCGTGATGCCCGTCGACTGGGAAAAGGCCGAAGCTGTGACGATCGCCGTCGCTGACCTCGAGAAGGATCCGCAGAGCGGCGCGCAGTTCGAGCCGCTCCCCGCGATCGCGACGCGGACCAAGAGCTATTCGGGCTGGAAGGCCGACTGCGCCGCTTGGCTGTACCGCAACGCGACGCTCGATCTCAAGCAGGCAGGCCGCGAGCAGCGCGACGCGATCGTCGAGAAGCTGCGGTCCGAGTACGCGCCGAAGGTCCAACGTCTCGAGGAGAAGATCCGGAACGCCCAGCAGGCCGTCGACCGCGAAGCCGGTCAGGCGCACTCCGCCGAGCTCCAGACCGCGGTCTCCGTCGGCGCGACGGTGCTCGGCGCCCTGCTCGGCCGCAAGGGGATCAACGCGGGATCCATCGGCCGCGCGACAACGGCCGCCCGCGGCGTTGGGCGCTCGATCCAGCAGCACCAGGATGTCGGCCGGGCGAGGGCCGACGTCGCGGCTGCCCAGGCCGAGCTCGACGCGATCAATGCGGAGGTGGCGCAGAAGACCGCCGACCTCGGCAGCGTCGCGATCCGGCCCACGAAGTCGAACATCGATGTGCAGGTACTGACCCTTGCCTGGGCACCGTACTGGCGCGACGCGAGCGGCGCCATGACACCGGCCTGGGCCTGATCCAGGCCGACCCCCGCGCGTTCGCAGCGGGGCTCGCGCAAGAGGCAGGCGCTCTCCTCCTCGATCGCGCGAGCCGTGCGCCATCAGGCATTGCATCGAAGTCGACACGCACCGACCTGGTCTCCGACGCCGACCGCGCGGCGGACGCGCTGGTGGTGGAACGCATTCGCGCGGCCTACCCGGATGACGCGATCGTCTCCGAAGAAGGTGGCCGGCTCGACGGCGCTTCCGGACGGACGTGGTACGTCGACCCGCTCGATGGCACGATCAACTACCTCTACGGCATGCCGCACTGGTCGGTGAGCATCGCCTGCGCCGACGCGGACGGTGCGGTGGCCGGCGTGGTCTACGACCCGGTGCGTGCCGAGCTCTTCACCGCCGGGCGCGGCGCGGGAGCGGCGCTCGGTCCGCGCCGCCTCGCGGTCACGTCGGTCGCGGACCTCGGCCTGGCACTCGTCGCGACGGGCTTCAGCTATGACGCGCGCGAACGCGGGGCACAGGCGGACGTCCTGGGACGACTCGCGGGTTCGGTCCGCGACATCCGACGCGCCGGGTCGGCCGCGCTGGACCTCGCCTGGGTGGCCGCGGGACGGCTCGACGCGTACTTCGAGGTCTCGCGCTCGCCGTGGGATTCCGCTGCCGGAGAGCTGCTCGTCCGTGAGGCCGGTGGCGAGGTGTCGTGGACCGAGCAGACGGAGATCGTCGCATCGGGTCGGCCGTTGCACGCGCCGCTCCTCGCGCTGCTACGCACGGCACACGAGCCCAGCCGCTAGACTGGACCTCGGAATGGTGCTCGATCAGAAGAAAGCGTCCGAGGTCCATCCCATCGATTTCGAAGAGGATGTCGTCCAGCGCCGTCCCCTCACGACCCAGACCGGGATGGGGGGTCACGAGCCGCGGATGATCGCCGGGGTCACGGCGAGCGATGACAACATCGTCTTCACGACCGTCAACATGCTCGTCAACTGGGCGCGCTCACGGAGCCCCTGGCCCCTTGGGTACGGCCTCGCGTGCTGCGCCATCGAGATGATGGCCACCGCCGCCTCGCACCACGATCTGGCCCGCTTCGGCGCCGAGGTGTTCCGGTCGAGCCCCCGGCAGGCCGACGTGATGATCGTGGCGGGAACGGTGACCCACAAGATGGCCCCGCGGCTGCGCCGCCTGTACGAGCAGATGCCCGAGCCCAAGTGGGTCATCGCGATGGGGAACTGTGCGAGCTCAGGCGGCGAGTTCTGGGACAGCTACGCGACCCTGCAGGGGGTCGATACGGTGGTCCCCGTGGACGTCTACGTTCCGGGCTGTCCGCCCCGGCCCGAAGCCCTGACCGAGGGAGTCCTCCGCCTCCGCGAAAAGATCTTCAAGGGCGGATGAGCAGCTGACCACCATCGACCGTGAAACGCAGGCCATCGAGGAAGCCGCGGGCGTGAAGCTTCCGGTGATCGAGAGCGATGAGGGGCTCGAGACCGAGGAACTCATCCTCAACATGGGCCCCCAGCACCCCTCGACCCATGGCGTCCTCCGGCTCGTGCTGAAGCTGCAGGGCGAGAAGGTCATCGAGTGCGTCCCCGTGATGGGCTACCTGCATCGAGGGATCGAGAAGATCTTCGAATGGCGGACCTTCCACCAGGGGATCCGGTACGCGGATCAGGCCGATTACGTCTCCAACATGCTCAACGAGCACTGCTACGCCGGCGCGATGGAGGCCATCGCGAACATCGACATCCCGCGGCGCGCGGAATACATCCGCGTGATCGTCGACGAGATGTCCCGGTGCGCTTCCCACCTCGTGTGGCTCGGCACGTACGGCCTCGACGTCGGCGCGACCACGCCGATGCTCTATTGCTTCCGCGACCGTGAAGAGATCCTCGACATGTTCGAGGAGCTCTGCGGCTCTCGCATGAACTTCAACTACTACCGCCCGGGCGGCGTCCTCTACGACTTCCCGCCGGGAATGCTCTCGAAGCTCGAGCGGTTCCTCGACCGGTTCGCCGGGCACATCGAGCGCGACTACGTCGAGCTCTTCGAGACGAATGAGATCTTCCTCGAGCGGACGATCGGCGTCGGGAATATCCCCGCGACGATCGCGACGCAGTACGGGCTCACCGGTCCGATCCTCCGGGCCTCCGGCGTCGACTGGGACCTCCGGAGGGATCGCCCGTATTCCATCTACCCGGAGCTGAAGAGCCTGCGGTCGGTGACGGCGGTCGAGGGAGACGCGTACGCCCGGTACAAGGTCCGGCTTGGCGAGCTGCGCGCCTCGGTCGAGATCATCCGCGAGTGCATCGCGAACCTGCCGGGCGGCGCCGTTCGCGCGCGGCTTGGTCATGTCTGGAAGTGCCCGAAGGGCGAGGCGTACTACACGGTGGAGGGTGCGAAGGGCGAGGTCGGGATCTACATGATCAGCTCCGGCGGTTCGGCCACGAACCCCTTCCGAGCCAAGATGCGCGGACCGTCGTTCAACAACCTGCAGCTCCTCCCGTGGCTCTTGAAGGGCCGCCTCGTCGCCGACGTCGTGGCGATCATGGGCTCCATCGACATCGTCCTCGGGGATGTGGATAGGTGATCGTCTGATGCTCGGGATCCTCAATGGCATGAAGCGGACGCTGAGTCATATCTTCATGCGCGCGAGTGTCACTCGGAAGTACCCGTACGAGAAGCGGGAGCTCCCGGAGCGCAGCCGTGGGCTCATCGCGCTCCTCCTTGAGCCGGAGACGAGCATCTTCAAATGCGAGTCCTGCCTCATGTGCGAGAAGGCCTGCCCGCCCCGTGCGATCTCGATCTCGTACACGTTCCGCAACAGCTTCCGGAAGCGCCCACCGATCGCGCCGCGCGCCTCGTACTACCG
This sequence comes from Chloroflexota bacterium, assembly GCA_031364525.1. GTDB lineage: Bacteria > Chloroflexota > Limnocylindria > P2-11E > P2-11E > UBA4735. Next base: position 6,082 of record JANLWM010000250.1, read on the forward strand.
GATCCGGATGGTGCAGACCGCCCCGTATGGTGATCGCCGCCCGCTCTCGAATGCGGTGCTCACCGTCCCGGCGGAGTCCGAGCGTGGGCTCGATCTCGGTCTCGTCGACAAGATCCTTCGCGAGAACCCGGCGGGCGCAGATCGCCTCACGCGGGTGCTCTACGCGACCAACGCGGCCTATGGCTACCTCCCATGGAGCGCGGCCGAGCGCATCGCCGACGAGTTCGGGCTCCAGATGACGCACCTCTACACGACGGCGTCGCTCCTTTCGAACTTCCGGGGAGCGCCGGCTGGGCAGGGAACGGCGATCCCGCGCGGTGGCCGCCGGTACACGGGCAACGTCGCGATCGCGGGGCTGTGGCCGGATCAGAGCCCTGCGCCGTCGCACGACCGCCTGCACGAGCACGAGGTGACCCATCCGATGGAGCCCGCGTTTGCCGACTAGTACGACGCCCTACCGGATCCTCGACACCCCGATCAATGCGGCCCACGAGCGCGATCGGGCGCGGACGATGGGTCCCGAGCAGCTCATCGCGCTCATCGAGGCCAGTGGTCTGCGCGGGCGCGGTGGCGGGGGCTTTCCGTTGGCCCGAAAGCTCGCGACCGCCCGAGCCGCTGCGGGCGGCGGCAGCTCGTATGTCGTCGCGAACGCCTACGACGCCGATCCCGGGAGCCCGCTGTCGCGAAAGATCCTCCTCGCCAGGCCGGAGCTCGTCATCGAGGGACTCGCGATCGCGGCGTCGGCCATCGGCGCAACGAGCGGCTACATCTATCTGCATCCCGAGGCCGCGGCGGCCCGCGCGTCGGTCGAGCGTGCGCTGGCGAGCGCCCGGTCCGGCCTGGGTGATCTGGTCGTCGAGATCGCGCTCGGCCCCGGCGGCTTCATGGGTGGCGAAGAGAGTGCGCTGCTCGCCGTGCTGGAATCGCGTCGCGCCATGGCCAGGCAGCGCCCGCCGTATCCCGCGACCCAGGGACTGCTCCTTCGGCCGACGGTGATCTCGAGCGCCGAGACGCTCGCGGCGCTCCCACTGATCGTGCGTGACGGCGCGGAGGCGTTCAGGCGAGTCGGCACGGCCGCCACACCCGGAACGAAGCTCGTGTCAGTGACCGGTGCTGTCGGCTCCCCGGGGGTCTACGAGGTGGCCTTCGGCACGACCCTCGGTGAGATCCTCGAGCACGCTGGCGGAACGTCCGCCGCGAAGGTGAAAGGGCTGCACGTCGGCGGACCGACCGGCGGCATCCTGAACGCGACCCGCACCGGCGTCATCTTCGACTACGACACCTTGAAGGCGGCGGGCACGCATCTCGGATCGGCGCAGATCCGCGTCATCGGCCCGAACGTCTGCATCGTCAACGAGGCCGCCAAGCTCTTCGACTACCTCGCGAAGGAGACCTGCGGCATCTGCGTGCCCTGCCGCGTGGGAACGAAACGGGTGGAGGGCATCCTCGAGGGCATCTACTCGGACCTCGGCCGGATCGACGACCTGCCGTGGCTCGGGGAGCTCGCCGACCATCTCGACCGGTTCTCGCTCTGCGGCTTCGGGATCACGAGCGCGTCGATCTTGCGCACCACGATGAGCGAGTTCTCCGGCGACTACGCGTCGCATATCACCGAGCACCGCTGCCCGACCGGCACCTGCGCACCCGCTCGATCCCGGCGCTACGAGACAATGGCGCAGCCATGATGAGCAGATCGCAGCCATGAAGAACGGATCGCGGCCATGAGCCTGATCGAACGGACCCAGCCCGCGGAGTCGCAGATCCCCACCGTGTCGCATCACGGGGAGATCCCCTCGGGCCAGCCGGTGTGCGAGATCACGGTCGATGGGAAGGTCATCACCGCGGTCGTGGGTGAGTCCATCCTGCGCGCCGCGCAGCGTGCGGGCTTCAACGTGCCGACGCTGTGCGACGACGAGAAGCTCGCACCGGCCGCCGCCTGCCGGATGTGCCTCGTCGATGTCGAGGGCTACGACCGGCCGATGCCGAGCTGCCACCTGCCGGCCGAAGCCGGCATGAAGGTGACCGCCACGAGCGACGGCCTCTTCGACATGCGAAAGCAGAACCTCGAGTACATCCTCTCGGACCACAACGCGTACTGCATGCCACCCTGCCAGGTCGGCTGCCCGACGCACATCGACATCCCGGGCTACCTCGAGCTGATGGCGAAGGGGCAGCACGTCGAGGCCGCGCGCCTGGTGAAAGAGGTCCTGCCGTTCCCATACGCGTTGGGCCTGGTCTGCCCGGCCCCCTGCCAGGAGGTCTGCCGCCGGGGCCTCGTCGAAGAGGAGATCGCGATCCGCCAGTGCCATGGGTACGGCGGCGAGCTCTCCCTTGAGATGGACGTCGCGCCGACGCCGTTCCCGCAGGAGGTCGCGACCGGAAAGCGGGTCGCCGTCATCGGCGCCGGTCCGGCCGGGCTCACCTGCGCGTACTACACGGCCCTCAAGGGTCACGCCGTCACCGTCTTCGACATGATGGAGAAGCAGGGCGGCATGCTCCGCTACGGCATCCCCGAGTACCGGTTGCCGAAGGTGAAGCTCGACAAGGAGCTGAACTCCGTCTGGCAGCTTCGCGACACGGAGTTCAAGGGCGGGAAGAAGCTCGGCCGCGACTTCACGATCGACGATCTGTTCGCGCAGGGCTACGACGCGATCTTCGTCGGCATCGGCGCCTGGACGAGCAACGCGATGCGCGTTCCGGGTGAGGATCTGCCGGGGAAGATCGAGGCGATCAGCTACCTCCGGATGAACGCGTCCGGAGACCCCGTGCCGGTGGGCCAGGGGAACAAGGTCGTCGTCATCGGCGGCGGGTTCACCACGTTCGACTGCGCGCGGACCTCCCGGCGCCTCGGCGCTGATGTCACGGTGGTCTATCGCCGCGGCCGCAAGGAGATGGGCGCCCACTACACCGAGGTCGACGACGCCGAGCACGAGGGGATCAAGCTCGAGTTCTTCGCCGCGCCCGTCCGGATCGTGGAGAAGAACGGGCGCGTCGGCGGGGTGGAGTTCCAGCGCATGGCCCTTGGTGAGGCTGACGCGAGCGGCCGCCAGCGGCCGGTGCCCGTCGAGGGCTCCGAGTTCGTCATCGAGTGCGACACCGTGATCCCCGCGATCGGGCAGTCGCCCGTGCTGGACTGGGTCGAAACGACGCCGGGCGTCCGCAAGACCCGCCGGGAGACGATCGTCGCGAGCGGTGCCCTCATGACCGACCGTCCCGGCGTCTTTGCCGGCGGCGACTGCCAGATGGGCACGGTCACGGTCATCCAGTCCGTGGCCCAGGGGAAGCTTGCGGCGAAAGCGATGGACCGCTACCTCGCGGGCGATGACATGTCCATCGTGGCCGATGAGCTGCGGGCAGAGGAAGAGGTCCCCGAGCTCATCGACATCGTTCCCTACAAGCCCGAAGAGCCGCAGGTCCGGATGCCGTTCCTGCCGTTCGCCGATCGGGTCAAGAGCTTCGAGCTCATCGAGAAGGGCTACGACAAGGCCGCCGCCGAAAAGGAAGCGTCGCGGTGCCTGCAGTGCGTCTGCCCGGACGTGGGGCGCTGCGACCTCCAGCGGCTCTCCCTCGAGCACGGGCTCACCGAGAACAAGTTCCACCGGGGCGAGCCGGTCGAATATCACGACTACGAGTACGACTTCAGCCACGACTTCATCCTTCGCGACCTCAACAAGTGCATCAACTGCACGCAGTGCGTGCGGATCTGCCGCGACGTCATCGGCGCCAATTGCTACGGCCTCATGGGCGGCGGGTATGACTCGATCGTGACGACGCCGTGGAACGTATCTCTCAGCTACACCGACTGCGTGTCGTGCGGTGCCTGCGCCGAGACGTGCCCGACCGGGGCGCTCATGATGCGCGAGCGCGACCTCCAGACGTACGAGCTCGATGTCGTGCGCTGTATCTACTGCGGCGACTGCGTCGAGGTGTGCCCGCACGGCGCGCTCGGCGAGACCCCCAACTTCGAGCTCTCCACGTACCAGCGCTTCGGCGTGACGGTGCTCGCGAAGGAAGAGCTGGCGGCTGCGCGGACCTGGAAGCCGTCGGAGCACATCCCGCTCGGTGACGAGTCGCAGCGCGACGCGATCCGGCCGCCCGAGATCAGGCCTCCCGGCCCGCCCCGCTGGAACGCATAACCGCGACCGAGCGGCGTCTCGTGTGGGACGCGTGCCTCAACGTGCGCGATCTGGGCGGGCTCCCCTGTGGCGATTCGCGGCTCTCGCGCGGAAAGCTGATCCGTTCATCGATCATCGGGACGCTGTCGCAGGCCGGCCGAGATGCGGTCCGCGACCACGGGATCCGCTCCGTCATCGACCTCCGCACCGACGAAGAGGTGGCGGAGACTCCCAGCCCATACCGCGACGGCGCGTCCTATCGCCATTCGCCGTTCACTGCCGCGCGGACCATGGGTCTGCACCGTGCTGCGGTCGCTGGAACGATGTCCGATGAGCTTCGACGCCTGGCCATCGCGGGCGGCGGCCTCGCGCGCGCGATGGACGCGATCGCCGAGTCCGAGCCGGGGATCGTGATCCACTGCCTGGCCGGCCGGGACCGGACGGGGTTCGTCGTCGCCGTGACGCTCGCGGCGATCGGCGTGGCGGATGACGAGATCGTCGCCGATTACGTCGTGAGCGATCTCGAGCTTGCCGAAGACTACGCACGGTCCAAGACCCTGCATCCCGGCGAGGCCGAGACCATCGACACCGCCATCGAGCAACGGGCTTGGACGATGCGCGAGGTGCTCACCACCTTTCGGTTGGCCTTCGGCGGCGCCCGCCCGTACCTCGGCACGGCAGGCGTGGCGCCCGGGCAGGTGGACCGCATCCGCGCGAAGCTGCT
>JANLWM010000262.1:0-1569 GCA_031364525.1 Chloroflexota bacterium
GAACCGGCGGTAGGCGTCCCAGGCGAATCGCTCATTCTTGGTCAGCTTCGCGAGGGCCCGGCGGCTCTGATCGTTGAGCCCGAGGTTGAGGACGGTGTCCATCATTCCGGGCATCGACATCGCGGCACCCGAGCGGACCGACACGAGCAGCGGATCGGTAGGATCGCCGAGCTTCTTCTTGGTGGACTTCTCCACGGTCGCGAGGCCTCGCTCGACCTGATCCCAAAAGCCCGGCGGGAGCTTCTTGCCGGATTCGAAGTACGCGTTGCAGGCGGCGGTCGTGATGGTGAAGCCGGCGGGCACCGGCAGCCCCGCATTCGTCATTTCGGCCAGACCGGCGCCCTTGCCACCGAGGAGCGCGCGCATCTTCGCGCTGCCCTCGGCCTTCCCGTCGGCGAAGAGATACACCCATTTGGCCCCCCTGCCCCTTGGAGCAGGAGTCTTCGTGGTCTTTTTCGCGCGCGCCACCGACATGCCGCACCTCCCGGGTGTAGATGCTCATGTTGGCAGATTTCCTGCTCCAAGGCCGATGGATGCTAGATTCACGGCCCGTGTACGAACGTCCCGGATACAGCACGCTCCTCGGCCGGATCCGCAACAACGTGCGGACCTACGTCCGAAAGCAGATCGAGCTGCCCAAGCAGGAGATCGCCGAGATCCTCAAGGCGAACCTCGTTGCGGTGAAATGGTTCGGCGTCGCCGCCGCATTCGCCATGCTCACGCTCATGGCCTTCGCGGTGTTCGTCATCGGGCTCATCGCGATCTGGCTGCCGCTGTGGGCGGCGGCGCTTATCGCGCTGCTGCTGTTCGCCGGCCTGACGGCATTCCTCGGGTGGGGCGGATACAAGCGCCTCGAGCTGCGCGGCCCGACGCGATCGATCCAATCCTTGAAGGAGACGGTGGCATGGGCGAAAGCCCGAGTGCTCGGACGCAACGCGAGCTAGCTGACCTCCGGCGCCAGATCGACGGGGACGTCGACGCGCTCATCGAGCGCGCGAAGTCGGACGTGGATCCGCGCAACCTGCTGCGACGTCAGCCGGTCGCGACGCTCGGCGCCCTCGGCTCGGCCGTGGCCCTCGCGGGCGTGACGATCACGAAGAAGGTGCGGGACGCCAGACGGCGGACGCCGGACACCGAGATCGAGCGCATCGTCGAACGGCTCGGTGGCCGGATCGACCGGCTCAAAGGCCGCTCGCGGAAGCGGTTCCGCGAGCAGCTGCGGAACGAGGTCGCGGACGTCCAGGACGCGAGCCGCGGACCGAAAGAGGCGCTCTGGGGCGCCGGCATGGCCGCAGTGACGGCAGCAGCGACCACCTTCGCGCAGCGTTTCGCCGGCCGCCTCGCCGGCGATGACCCCGCGGATGAGCGCCGCCCGCGCTACTAGCGGTCTGGCGTGGCGGATCTTGAGGCGTTCCTCTCCGGGCTGACCGCGCGCGCCACCGAGCAATGGCACTGGCCTGGGATCGATCAGCGCTTCGATGTGGTCGGCTATCTCACGGCTCTTGAACCGCCGCTCGCTCTTGTCGTGTCGGTCCGCGCGATCGCGCTGCGCGGCGACCAGGTCTTCGT
>JANLWM010000316.1:0-9340 GCA_031364525.1 Chloroflexota bacterium
AGCAGGTCCCGCCATCGAAGCACGCCTACGCCCTCGCGTCGCACCTCGTGTACGGGTTCACGACCGAGCTCGTGCGCAGGGTCGTCCGGACCATCATCTAGACACCGTCAGCCGATAGGCGGACGCTCTGCGCGACCAGGATCCCGGCGACCACGATCACTCCCCCGACCACCTGCAACAGCTCGAGCGACTGCCCGATGAGCAGCCACGCGGCGACCGCCGCGATGACCGGCTCGCTCGTTGAGGTGAGCCCGACCCGTGCCGCTGGAATGAGCCGGACCGCGCCGACGCTGAACAGGTACGGAATCACGGTCGCGATGATCACGACCCCGACGACGTACGGTCCCAGCTCGCCACCGAGAGCCGACCAGGGCAGCAGCCATGGCGGGTGGACGATCGACCACGCGACCGCCGCGGTGCCGAAGCCGGCGCACAGCAGCGCCCAGCTCGAGTAGCGGTGGACGAGCCGCTCGGCGAGCAGGAAGTACGCCGCCAGGATGACGGCGTCGAGGGCGGCCAGGAGGGCACCTTCGGTGTTGACCTGCCGGAGCTGCGCGTCGTACGCCCCGACGACGAAATAGCAGCCGGCGATCGTGAGCACGCCGGCGATCCACAGGCCGAGACCGACGTGCCGGCCACGCGCACGCCAGTACCCGAGGATCATGAGCGGCGCGGTGTACTCGATGACGAGCGCGACGCCGATCGGGATGCGTTGGATGGCCTGGTAGTACACGAGCTGCACCGCCATCACGCCGAGGAGCCCGAACAGGGCGAGCCAGGGGAGATCCGGTCGGCGGATCGTGAGCAGGTCACGGCGCCGGAACGCGAGCGTCAATGTGAGGAAGACCACGAATGCGAGCAGGATGCGGAACTCGGCCAGCGTCTCCGGCGGCATGCCCAGCTCGAACGCCCGCTTCGCGATGACGCCACCGACCGCGTAGAACGCGGCTGCGACGATCGCAAAGAGGTAGCCCACGAAACCGGGCGCCGTGCGGCTCAGTCGGATTCCCAATCGCGCGGGTACAGGAAGTCGTGACCGACGGTCCGCAGGCTGACCTTCGCGATCAGCGGCATGACGCGCTTGAAGTGGTTGCGGCGGATGCGCTCGCGGATCCGCATCACGAGGGGCTCGTCGAATCCGGCAGCGAGGAGGTCAGCGAGGCCGGCCCGGCGGTCGACCATGTGATAGAGGATGACGTCGGCATCCGCGTAGCTGAAGCCGAGCTCGCTCTCGTCCGTCTGGCCCTCCCAGAGGTCTGCGCTGGGGGCCTTGTCGATGACCTGCTGCGGCACGCCGAGGTGCAGGGCAAGCTCCCGGAGCTGCGTCTTGTACAGGTCACCCACCGGGTTCAGCGCGCAGGCAAGATCGCCGAACTGGGTGCCGTAGCCGAGAAGCAGCTCGGTCTTGTTCGACGTGCCCAGCACGAGGCCATCAGGCCACGACCGGTCGTACTCGATGCTCTTGCGCTCGCGGGCCATCTTGTTCCCGACCCGCACCCGATGCGCCTGCGGTACGCCGGCGAAGTAGCCGTCGACCTGGGTCGTGATCGGCACCTCCTCGAGGGCGATGCCGAACGTCGCTGCCACAGCCTCTGCGTCAGCGCGTGACCGGACCGCGGTCGTGCGGTACGGCATGAACAACCCGAGGACGTTCGCCGGCCCGAGCGCCTGGGCGGCGAGCGCCGCGACGACGGCGCTGTCGATGCCGCCGGACACACCCAGAACGACGCGGGTCATGCCGCTCTTTCGCGTCTCATCGCGGAGGAACGACCCGAGCATGCGCTGGACGAGCGCCTCATCGATCCGAAGCGGCGACAGGTCGCCGGGCGCCATTCGGATCGGCGCGCGCTCCTGCTCGATCACTCGGCCACCCGCAGTCCCATGCGCTTGGCGAGCGTGGCGAAGACGAGGTCGGGTCGCTCGTCCCGCAGCAGCGGATTGCGAGCCCGCTCGCGCGCCACGAGCGCCGGATCGATCTCCACGGTGAGCAGCTCTTCCTCGAACTCCTTCGCCCGACCGGCCACCGTGCCATCTGGCGCGACGACCTCCGAGCCGCCCCAGAACCCGATCCCGTCCTCGTGGCCCACCCGGTTCGCGAAGACGATGTAGGTGGTGAGGTACTGCGCGTAGAACTGATCCATCATCCGGCACGACGCGGCAGTGCCGAGATCGCCGCCCTCCGCCACGCCGCGGCCGGGGCTGGCCGATGGCGAGATGATCACGGTCGCGCCGCCGACCGCGTAGAGGTACGGGACCGACAGGTGCCACAGGTCCTCGCAGATCGCCAGGCCGGCGGTGCCAACGGCGCTCTCGAACGTGGTGAACGCGTCGCCCGGACCGAAGTAGCGGCCGTCGTCGAAGATGCCGTAGGTCGGCAGATAGACCTTGCGGTGCACGTGCCGGAGCGCACCGCCGGACCAGTACCCCTGGGCGATGTGGAGCTTCGCATCATTCGATCGCTCGACGAATCCGGCGATCACGTCGATGTCCCGCGAGGCCGCCGCGATCGGACCGAGGCGCGCGTCGGCGGCGGCGCACGCGACATCGGCGGCGAGGTCTTTCAGGTAATAGCCGGTGAGCGACAGCTCAGGGAACACGACGAGCTTCGCGCCTGTGGCCGTCGCGCGCGAGATCCACTCGCGATGCATCTCGAGGTTCCTCTTGAAGGCCCCGAGCGCCGGAGCGCACTGCGCGATCGCGATCTTCATGATGCGCGGAACGTACCGACGCGCTCGGCGTACTGCTGCGCGAGGGCCCAGGCCTGCCCGTCGTCAGCCGCCTCCGCCCACACGCTGAACAGCGGCTGATCGGCGTCCGGCAGGACGAGGACCCACGAGTCGTCGAACACGTGCTTGACCCCGTCGACCTGTTTGGTCCGCTCCGTCGCCGTCTCCTGCGCGAGCATCCGCATCACCCGTCCCTTGTCCTCCCACGGACAGGCGACCTTGAGCCGCACGACATGCGGAGCGGGTGTCCGCTCCATGACCTCCGCGAGGGTGGTCTGCTGGACGGCCAGCAGCTCGAGCAGCTTCACGATCGCGAAGAGGCCGTCGAAGGATGGATGGAACCGGGGAAAGATGAAGCCGCCGAGGCCGTCGGCGACCAAGAGCGGGTGCTCCCGCGCGGCGAACCCCATTTGCGCTTCCGCCGACGCGCGCACGCGCTGCGTGCGGCCGCCGGTCTCCGTGACGAAGCCTTCGATCGCGGCAGGCGCGAACACCGGCACCGCGATGAGACCCGGGGTCGCCCGCGCAACGAGCCGGACGAACGCCGCGAGGAAGTGGCGGTCTTCGACGATCCGGCCCTGATCGTCGACGAAGAACACCTTTTCCCCGCCCTGGTCCAGGGTCACGCCGAAGGTCGCGTGAAGCGTCGACGTGATGAGCGCGAGCTCCCGCATCTGTTGCTGGAACTCGTCGAACGAGCGCGATCCGATGTTCTCCGAGATGACGGAGTTGATCCCGATGACCTCGACGTCCAGCGCCTCCATCAGCTGCGGGAGGAACTGGGCCGCGGTCCCGTGCGAGTAATTCAAGACGATCTTGAGCTTCGCATCGGCGATCTCGCGCCTGTACGCGACCTCGCGGAGGAACGTATCGCTGTACTCCTCGCCCACCCTCGGGATCTCGATGATCCTCCCGACGTCGTCGTACGAGCTCCGACGGAAGTCTTCGCGGAAGAAGATGTTCTCGACCGTTCGCTCCTGCGCCTTATCCATATCGAGGGCCTGCCGGTCGAAGAACTTGACGTCGCAGACCCGCACGTCGAAGGGCGACACCCGCACGTGAACGCCGCCGGCCGCCCCGAGCCGGCGGGTCTGGAAGCGGCTGATCGGCAAGGGCGCCTGGGTGAGGTCGGCGACGTGCACGCCGCAGCCGACGATGCCGCCCATGAGCGCCCGCTTGAGCATGCGGCTGGTGCGATGCTGGTCGCGGTTCATCGTGACCGTCGCGCCGTTGGGGAGCGAGGACGCGTAGGCGGATCCGAGGCGCGCGGCGAACTCGGGCGTGAGGTCCACGTTCACCAGCCCGGTCACGCCGAACCGCCCGAAGAGTGACCGGCGGCCCTGTGATCCCCAGATCAGGCTCGATCCGACGACCGCGCCACCCTCGACCTGCTTGTCCGGCCAGATCTTCACGGACGCGCGGACGCGCGCCCCCTCGTTGATGACCGAGTGGTCGCCGATCACGCTCCCTTCTTCGAGGACGACCCGGGCCTTCAGCGCGCACTGCCGGCCGACGATCGCACCGCGAAGATCGGCCCGCTCGCCGATGTAGCTGTTGCGCCACACGATCGAGCTGTCGACGTACGCCGCCTGGTCGACCGTGACCGAATCGCGAATGACCGTCGGCCCGACGATCACGACGCCGCCGGCGATACGGACCCCGGCGCCGAGGTAGATCGGACCGGTCAGCTGCGCGGTCGGGTCGATGATGACCTCGCCCCCCACGAAGACGCCGGGCTGGATCTCGACGCCGAGAGCGGCGCTGCGGACCTTGCCGTTGAGCAGGTCGGCATTCGCGCGCCCGTACTCCGCGATCGATCCGACGTCGGTCCAGTAGCCGTCGGCCACGTAGCCGAACAGCGGCTCCCCGTCCGCGAGCAGCGTCGGGAAGAGGTCCTTGCTGAAGTCGAACTTCTCACCGATCGCGAAGCGCTCGAGGACCCGCGGCTCGATCACGTAGATCCCGGTGTTGATCGTGTCGGAGAACACTTCGCCCCACGACGGCTTCTCCAGGAACTTGGTGATCCTGCCGTCCGGCTGGGTGATGACGACGCCATACTCGAGCGGGTTCGGTACTCGCACCAACGTGAGCGTGACGGCGGCCTTGCGCTCCCGGTGGAACGCGATGACCTTCGTGAGGTCGATGTCGGTCAGGGCATCACCCGAGATCACGAGGAACGTGTCCGCGAGGGCGTCGCCGATCTGGCGGACCGACCCGCCAGTGCCAAGGGGCGTCTCCTCGATGCTGTACCGGAGCCGCATCCCGACAGCTCCGCCGTCGCCGTAGCTGTCCTGGATCATCGACGCGAGGTACTGGAGGGTCACGAACGCGTCCTCGATGCCGTGGCGCTTCAGGAGATCGAAGATGTGGCCCAGGCACGGCTTGTTGACGATCGACACCATCGGCTTCGGACGGTTGATCGTCAGCGGTCTGAGGCGGCTCCCCTCGCCGCCGGCCATGACGACGGCCTGCATGAGCCGAGTCTAGGTGCGCACGCTGAGCGAACGCGCTGCGCCGAGCGAGGGAATGTAACCCCAGAACACGAGCAGCACGGCGAAGAACGTGAGAAGCCAGGCCGTGGGGTCGAGGTCGAGCGGGGCCCGTCCACCAACGGCCTGCGCGATCGAGGTGCTCAGGAGAACCGCGTAGCCGACAGCACACGAGATGACCGCCCGGAGCCGGGCCTTCGGATCCAGCCGGGACCGTGCGAGCAGCGCCGCGAGGACGACCATGACCTGCAGCCCGTGTATGGCAAGGGCGTGCGGCACCTTGAGCTGGCCTGAAGCGCCCACGATGCTCGCGTTCCCGATCGGCCCGGTGCTCGCGAACCCGTTCGCCAGCAGAAGGCCGCCGAGGCCCTGCCCGATCAGCAGGAACACCATCGCGACGCGGATCGCCCACGCCGTCGCGCGTTCAGCCCGCGGCGCGACGAAGACCCAGCCGGTCAGGATCGCGATGCCGAGGACCACGATCCCGATGAAGATGCCCATCATCGAGAACACCAGCGAGTCGAAGCTCGACGCGAAGTTGAAATGCGACGGAACACCGCGCCACTGCTGCAGCGCGATGAGCGCGGTCTCTGGGACGAAGCACGCGACGGTGAGCGCCACCGTCCACCCGGCGATCGCGTTGGGCCGGATCTTCGACAGGACCCAGACGAGCGTGACCGCGGTCAGCCCGCCGGAGGTGCCGAACTCGATCGGCTTTCGCCAGGTCGTCGGGCCTTCGAGAGATCCGGCCCCGGTGGCGAGCCATACGCCGACGTGCAACACGCCGCTCGCGAGGAGCAGCACGCCCGACCAGAGGAGGACCTTCTGGTACGGGGTGAGCGTCACGCCGGTCCGCCCAGCCCGAACACCGTCTCGAGGTCATGACGCGAGTACATCCGGAACGCGACGTGGGTATGCGTCTTGAGGACCCCAGGGAGCTGGCCGATCCGCCCTGCGACAAGGTCGGCGAGCTCCTCGTGCTCGCGCGCGCGGACCATGGCCACGAAGTCGACCTCCCCGGTCACCGAGTAGACCTCGGAGACGCCCTCGATGGCAGCAAGCGCCGGGCCGAGCTGTGGGATCGCACCACGCTCGGCGTTGATGAGCACGATCGCGGTGATCACCGCAATTCCTACAGGCTCTTGACGTCGATGTCGTGGAGCGCTGACTTGAGGTAGTGGGCGGCCTCCTGGAAGGCGATGGCCTTGCCGCGATTCAGCGCGGCCTCGTATCCCTCGATGCTGTCGGCGGTGGAGCGCTCGTCGTAGCGGTGGAAGGCCTCTTCCAGCTGCTCGACGGCGAGCTTCACGCGGTCACGAGCGGCGGAGCTGATCACGGACACCCTCCCCTGGACTCTCGTTCAGACGAGGATATCGGGAGGGCGTCCGGACCGCTGCTCGGCTCAGATATCCCGGCGCGTGATGACGGTGGTGCGCTCCTCGACGACCGGTTCGGCCTCGTTCACCTGGACGTCGGCGGACCCATCGGGGTGGACGTTGACGTTGGTGGTCTGGCCATTGGGAACGGAGGTGTCCTTGATCGTGGTGCGGGTCTCGGTCACTTCATGCTTTTCCACTGTCGGCCTCCCGTTTCGTTCTGGCGCAGTGGGCTGCACGGCCGGTGCCAGTCCTAGCCGCCGATCTCCAGCTCCCGCGACGTGGCCCCGAGGTCGATCTCGACGATGCCGTCGCGGACCCGGACCGGGTAGGCGTTCACGGGATAGACCGCCGGGAGGGCTTTCACCTGGCCGGTGAAGAGGTCGAACCGCGCCCCGTGGCGAGGGCATTCGACGCAACGATCATCAAGCTCACCCTCGCCGAGCGTGCCGCCATCGTGGGTGCAGACGTTGTCGATGGCCCCCCACTGCCCGTCGGCCGCACGACCCAACGCGAACGAGCGACCCTCGGCGCCGACCACCATCACTCCGCCGGGCGCGAGATCCGCCTCACCCGCCACCGGCTGCCAGCGCGGGCCGGCGTCGGCCTCATCCCGATCGCTCATGCGACGTCGTCCAACTCGGCAAGCCGCCCGATGCGCGGCGCGAGTGCGGCGATCACCGCCGCGCCGACCTGGGGGTCCGGGATCTCGTTGATGACCCGCTGGAAGAAGCCACGGACCAGGAGCTGCTCCGCGCTCGCGCGATCGAGGCCTCGCGACATCACGTAGAAGAGCTCGAGATCGTCGAGCCGGCCGGCGGTGGCGCCGTGACCGCAACGCGCGACATCGTTGGTGAGGATCTCGAGTACCGGGATCGGGTCGGCGCCGGCCTTGTCCGAGAGGAGCATGTTGCGGCACTCCTGGTAGGAGCCGGACATGCTCGACGTCGGCTCGACGCGGATGACCCCGTAATACGTCGCATGCGCGCGCTCGTACAGCGCCGACAGATAGAGCAGGTCGCTCGATGAAGCCTTGCCGTCGAGCTTCTGGACCGAATTGACGTCGATCCGCTGGTCCGATGCCGCCGCCACCAGGCCGTAGAGCTTCACCGTCGCACCGTTGCCGCGGATGTCCGAATCGATGCTGAGCTTGGTCTTGTGGCTGCCGACCAGCACGTTGAAGCTGCGGATCGTGCTGTCGCTCTCCGAGATGTAGCGCTGGGACCCGAGGTCCCACACATCGTCCCCGAACCGCTGGATGCCGACGTACCGGACCTGGGCCCCCCGGCCGGCATGGACCTCGAGCCCGGGGATCGCGAGCCGGCCCTTGCCCCCGCCTGCCGAGGTCAGCTCCTCCACCACCGTGACGCTGCTCCCGGGCTCGGCGATGACGACGGTGCGGAACACGATCGCGCCGCTGCCGGCAGCCCAGTGCTTACGCACGTGCAGGGGCAGCTCGACGTTCACGCCCGCCGGTACGTAGACGAACGTGCTGCCGTGCGCGAAGGCGGCGCCATTGAGCGCCCGGAACGCGGCGTGGCTTGGCAGGCCGCCGTTGTCACCGAGCGACATCCGGACCCGCTCGGGATGGTCGCGAACGGCGTCGATCCAGCGGTCGAAGATCACGCCCCGGTGGGCGGCTTCGACGGGCATCGAGCTGAAGTGCGAAGGGGGGCCAGACGGCTCCTCGACGATGAGCGGGCCGGCCGGCAGGCCGGCGAGGGAGAACCGCCGCCACTCCTCCTCGGCGCCCGTTGGCCACTGCTCGGGCGTGCGTCCGGCGAGCTGCGCCAGCCGCCAGTCGAGCAGCCAGCCCGGCTCGTCGCGCCGACGCGAAAGCCGCTCGACCTCTGTGCGGTCGAGCGGCAACGATGCGGTGGGTACGGTCGCCACGGCCACTAGCCGATAGCGCCCTGCATCTGCAGCGTGATGAGCCGGTTCATCTCGATCGCGTAGTCCATCGGAAGCGTCTTGACGATCGGCTCGATGAATCCGTTCACGATCATCGCGGTCGCCTCGGCCTCGCCCATCCCCCGGCTCATGAGGTAGAAGAGCTGCTCCTCGCCGACCTTGGACACGGAGGCCTCGTGGCCGATGGTCACGTCGTCCTCGTCGATCTCCATGTACGGGTAGGTCGAGCTGCGCGCGGTGTCATCGAGCATGAGCGCGTCGCAGCGAACGGTGCTCTTGGAGCCCTTGCAACCGGGGTAGATCTTGACCAGGCCGCGATAGCTCTGGATGCCGCTCCCCTTGCTGATGCCCTTGCTCGTGATGAGCGAGGTCGTGTGGGGCGCGGCGTGGATCATCTTCGCGCCGGCGTCCTGGTGCTGGCCGTCACCGGCGAAGGCCACCGAGAGGACCTCACCGTGCGCGCGCTCGCCGACGAGGTAGACGCTCGGGTACTTCATGGTGACCTTGGAGCCAAGGTTGGCGTCGATCCATTCCATGACGCCACCCTCCTGGACCACTGCGCGCTTCGTGACGAGGTTGTAGACGTTGTGGCTCCAGTTCTGGATGGTCGTGTAGCGGACCCGAGCGTCCTTCTTCACGATGATCTCGACCACCGCGCTGTGCAGCGTGTTCGTCGTGAAGACGGGAGCGGTACACCCCTCCACGTAGTGAACGCTCGAGCCCTCATCCGCGATGATCAGGGTCCGCTCGAACTGGCCGGCGTTCTCGCTGTTGATGCGGAAGTAGGCCTGGAGCGGGATCTCAACGTGCACGTTCTTCGGGACCCAGACGAATGAGC
>JANLWM010000330.1:0-4945 GCA_031364525.1 Chloroflexota bacterium
CTCGATCGCTGCGGCGATCCGGGGTCGCAGCGCCGTCGGGGAGGCCGCCACCGTCTCGGCCACCAGCACGCGGAGCGGCTCGGTGACACGCACCAGTGCGCCGCGGTCACGCCACCGCCGCAGATACGCCTGTGGCTCCGCCTTGAGCTGCGCCCGACCGCTCAAGCGGTAGAGCGCCGCCGTCACCGGTCCGAGTGGTCCGGCGCCGCGCGGGCGTGCCGAGAGCCGCGTCGCCGACACCGCCTGCTTTTCGAGCCCGGCAAGATCGAGCACGCCCTGGGCTTCGCGCACGATGTCGCGCATCACCTGCGATCGGCGCGCCGGAGGTACCAGCTCGCTCGCGCCGGTCACGACGCCCGCCCGCTCCGCGAGATCCCGCACGGACGCGCGCGCCTCCGCCGCGACCCGGTCCGCGACGATGCGTTTCGCGTCGGCGCCACCGGCGATCCACGCCCGCATCGGCTCGATGCCCGCTTCGCCGGCGGTCGCCGATGCAAGGACCACCTCGACCGAAGCGGACGCCAGCGCGGTCGCGAGGTCGCGTCTCACGCGCTCGCCATCGGATGCGCTCAACCGGTCGGACTTGTTCACCACGACCAGCTGACGCGCGAGGCGGGGCATCCAGGTCCGCATGTATTCATCGTGCAGCACTGCATCGCGGTACTTTTCGGGATCGGCGACCCAGAGGACGGCATCGACGCGCGGCAGCAGCGCATCGACCGCCTCGTGGTGCCCGGCGGCGATCGAGTCGAGGTCGGGAAGGTCGAGTATCGCGACGCCCGCCATGCGTTCGTCGTCGTGCTCATGGATGTCGCGGACCCCCAGCCACTCGAGCAGCGGCGCCAGCTCCGCGCGCGCCGCGCGCGGTACCCAGGCGATGGGCTCCGACGTCGTTGGCCGTCGGGCCGCCGCGGGGCTCACGATCGTGCCCGCGATGGCGTTGAGGAGGCTTGACTTCCCGACACCGGTCCCCCCGGCGAGCGCGAGGACGTACGCGGTCCCCGGGAACCGCAGCCGTTGATGCGCGATGTCGCGGGTCGCGACAGCGGTCGAGGTATCCAGGCCGAGCGCGTCTCCGGCCCCGATCGCTTCGGCGAGCGCATCGAGGCGCACCGCGAGGGTCACGCGTCTGCCGCGATGCTGGCGCGCAGATCGGTCGCGAGGGCCTGCAGCGCGTCCGGCGCGACCGCGGTGCCCAGGAAGCGGGCGCGCTCGCCCGCGAAGCTCGTCTCAAGGACGGCGTCGAGCCGCGAACGGGCCAGACCGATCATCTCCTGCATCGAGGCCTCGCCGAAGAGGGCCTGCAGCAGCTTCTGATTGAGGAACGCCGTGCCGGCCGCGACGCCGAGCTCCGTGCCGGTGAGCCCGGCCGTATGCGCGAACACGCCGAGCATCACCGCGATGCCCACAACGTTCACTCCGAGGGACGCGCCGAACGCCAGCGTCCGCTTCGCGGCGCCGCGCCTCCGGACGTCCTCCGCGATGCCGGCGACCCAGTCATGGAGCCGTGGCTCGAGCTCGGCCGCGAATGACGGGCTCGCGCCCCAGAGCTGCGGGGACGCCGCGATCGCCTCCGCTCCTGCCGGCCGTGCGACCCAGAGGTCGGCGGTGCGGCGCGCGGCCTCGGTCGCGTGCGCGACCGCCAGCGTCACGACATCGGTCGTCGCCTCGCGCTCGACGGTGCCCACAGGCGCGACCGGCGTGCCGCGGAGCGCGGCGAGGATGGTGCCGCGGACGCGGCCGATCCCGGACGAGAAGAACCGCGTGATCTGGTCCGCGTTCACGAAGCCGTGCCACTGGCGCAGGACCTCTTCGCGCAGGAAGCGTCCGTCGCGCAGATCGCGGCGGAGGTCATCGAGCGCTTTCGCGTACGCCGCGTCCGCGAGCGACACCAGCTCCGATGCGCGATCCGCCTGCACATCGGTGTCGTCCGCGATCTCGGTGACCAGGGGCGCCAGCCCCGCGATCGCGCCTGAGAGCGCCCGCCGGGCGACGGCGAGCCGCGCGTCGCGATCACCCGCCAGCCCATCGATCCGCGCGCGCACCGCGGCAACGGCGGGTCCGGTCAAGGACTGGCTCGCGCTGTCGACCTCGCCCTCCGTCGCACCGAGCAGGTCGACCCCGGCATCGAGCTCGGGAAGACCCGCGTCGCCGATGAGGCGCGCCGCGTCCGCGAGCACCTCGGTGCGCTCGGCCTCGTCGGGCGGCAGCCGGTTGATGAAGATGAGGAGGGGAAGCCCGCGGGCCTTCACCCGGCCGAGAACGTCCCAGGGGACCTGGTCCGCGTACCGCGACGCCGTCGTCACGAACACGCAGAGGTCAGCGGCCTCGACGAGCGCGTCGGCGAGAGCGCGGTTCGCGCGCTCGACGGAGTCGATGTCCGGCGAGTCGACCAGCGCGACGCCGGCGCGTGCGCCATCGGTCGCGAATCGGCACATCGAGGACACGCCGCGCAGCGGACCTTCCGCGAGGAGGCGCGTGTCGGCGTCCGACGCAACGACGATCGCGACGCGGGTCGTCGGACGAAGCACGCCGGACGGGCTGACCGGGTGGCCCGCCAAAGCGTTCATGAGGCTCGACTTGCCCGCGCCGGTCGGTCCGAGCAGGACCACAAGGAGCGGCGCCTCGAGGCTCGCGACCCGGGGCAGGACGTACGTCGTGACGTGATCACGGAGCTGGCGAGCCCGGTCGCGCGCAGGGGGCGTGTCGGATGGCACCGCCCACCGCCGCTCGGCGAGCTCGCCGATGCGGACCGCGCGCTGCGTGATGTCCGGCGGTGTCGTCACCGATACAGGAGGTGCAAGACGGGGACCGCTTTCACGGCTTCACTTCGTGGAGCGCGAGCCCCCGCTCAGCTCGCCGTCGACCCGTAATGCCACCTGGCGCGCGATCCCGGCAAGCGCGTCCAGCGTTGCGGGGGAGAGATCATGGCGGGCGAACATCGCGATGACGCCGACGAGCCGGTGCCCGACGACGAGCGGGTACCCAGCGAAGGAGGTCATGCCCTCCCGGCGGGCCCATTCCGGGTCGCTCACCCTGGGATCGCTCGGAACATCGTTGGTGATGTGCGGCTCGCGCTCCGCGGCGATCCGGCCGATCTTGAATGTGCCTACGCGGACGCGGCTGTGCGGCCCATCGAGGTGCGTATACCGGCCTGAGCTCGCGCGGAGCACCAGCACGTCGTCGTTCACCCGCAGGGTCCACACGCGGGCGAACGCGGCATCCAGATGTCGCACGATGGCGTCCGTACATTCGGCGAGTTGCTCATCAAGAGGAGCCGATCGAGTCAGCGCGACGCCGACGTCATGCGCGAGCGCGAGCTTTCGCTCGAGGTCGCGGAATCGTTCATCGCTGTGGGGGTCCGTCATCGATCCGATCTGAGCGGAAGACGAGATTCGAACTCGCGACCCCGTCCTTGGCAAGGACGTGCGCTACCACTGCGCCACTTCCGCGGAGCTTCTGAATTATAGGGGTGAAACTACGCCGACCGGCGCGGGCGACGCTTCGACGCCGGAGCCCGCCGCGCATCCGGCGCGACCGCGCGGATCGTCGTCACTTCCTTGACGTCGGCCGACCGCACGAAGCTCCGACTGTCGCCGGCTCGTCGCCCGCGCGTCACGCGACCTTCGGCAATGAGTCGATACAGCGTTGCGCGCGACACGCCGTACCGACGAGTGGCATCTTCAAGCGGCAGCCAGGACCTCCTCATCGATCACGGTGATGGCCGCTACACCCGCGTGCAGTGCAAGACCGGCATCCTGCGGGATGGGTGCGTGCTGTTCCGCCTGTACAGCACGAGCGGCCACGACACACGGACGAAGCCCTATACGGGGCAGGTCGACGCGTTCGGCGTCTACTGTCCGCAGACGCGTTGTTCGTACCTCGTGCCCGTTACAGCTCTGGTCGACTGCCGCTTGTTCGCGACCCTGAGGATCGAGCCGGCCAAGAATGGGCAGCGGACGCGCACGCGCTCCGCCGAGGAGTTCGCGATCTCCTGAGTTGGGGTCGAGGTCACTACCGTTGGTGCGGGTGACACGAAGCGCGCGGTCCCTTGCGCCTCTTGATGCAGATGGCCTCGCAGCCGCGGTGCGCCGGCTTGCCCGGATGGAGCCTCGTTTCGCCGACATCGTGAGCCGACACGGCTCGCCGCCGCTCTGGCCCCGCGAACCCGGATTCGAGACGCTCGTCCTCCTCATGCTGGAGCAGCAGGTGTCCCTGGCCCAGGCGCGCGCGATGTATGCGCGCGTCCTCGCGGCCGCGGGCACCGTGACACCCGGGGCCATTGCGGCGCTCGGAGAGTCGGGGCTGCGGTCGATCGGGGTCACCCGGCAGAAGTCGGCATACCTTGTAGCGCTCGCAGCGCAGCTGCAACGCGGCGAGCTTGATCTTGAGGCGATCGCCGCGCTGCCGGATGCCGAGGCTGCTGCCGGGCTCGACGCATTGCACGGCGTCGGCCCATGGACCGCCCAGTGCTACCTCCTCTTCGCACTGCGCCGGCGCGACGTGTTTCCGTCTGCCGACCTTGCGCTCCTGGAGGCGGTCCGCGGCCTCTGGCGGCTTCGCGTACGGCCGACGCCCACCGCGCTGTCCCGTCGCGCGGAAGCCTGGCGCCCTGATCGGGCCGCCGCTGCACGCCTCCTCTGGCACCACTACCTCGCTGAGCGCGGTCGCACATGATCCGGTTCGTGCAGGACTGGGCGGAGTTCCTCCACCTGCGCGCGATCCCGGTGGTGATCGGCGCCGCCTTCGTGTTCGTCTGGGTGGCGTCCCGCGGCGTGCCGCCGCCAACGACCGGGGTGTTCCTCTTGAGCATCCTGTTGACCCAGATCGCCATCGCGTTCCACAACAACTGGTGCGATCGCGACCTCGACGCGGCAACGAAGCCGTGGCGGCTGATCCCGCGCGGCGCGCTTCGGCCGATCACGGCGCAGCGGGTCGCCTGGAG